>DAOTTT010000322.1:0-8400 GCA_034437635.1 Anaerolineae bacterium
AGTAGCCATCGGCTTTGAGCCGATGCGGGATATAGGCTTTACCTGAGTAGTTATCATAAAGGTGATTTTATGACATTGAGCTATATCGTCCAGTTTGTACTTAAGAACAAACTCGGAAAAGTGACAAACGCAGAAGGCGGCTACTGGATCACACCGGATAACCTCCGTGCGCCGGATATTGCATTCTATGATTGGGAAAAGAACTGCCCGTCGCGGGTTGCTTCCCCACCGCAGAAGAATAAGCAGCGCCGCACTTTTCCCGCTCATGGATTTGCGTTATGCTTGTCTCCGTTCATACTCAAGTAAACAGGACAATTGTTATGACGGAGAGAAAACGCATCCTCACCGGGGATCGCCCCACCGGGAAGTTGCACCTGGGGCATTATGTCGGCTCATTGAAGAATCGCATCAAGTATCAAACCGAATACCAGAGCATCTTCATCATCGCTGACCTGCACATGCTCACCACCAAAAACAAGCCCGAACATATTGCCGAAGTCGATAAAAACGCTCGCGCACTCGTATTAGACGCGATCGCCGCCGGTATTGAACCGGAAAACGTCACCTTCTATTTGCAATCCGCCATCCCGGAGATGATGGAAATCAACACATTGTTCCAGAACTTGGTCACTGTGCCCCGGCTGGAACGCCTGCCGAGCCTCAAGGATATGGCGCGGGATGCCAACATCGAAATGCCCTACGGCCTGCTCGGATACCCCGTACTCCAAGCGGCGGACATCCTGCATGTAAAGGCGCATCTGGTGCCAGTGGGCAAGGATAACGTCGCCCATGTGGAGATCACCCGCGAGATTGCCCGCCGCTTTAACAATCTCTATGGCGAGGTCTTCCCCATACCGGATGTCATGAGCGAAGGCGGTACGCTCATCGGCACGGACGGCCAAGCCAAGATGAGCAAGAGCATCGGCAACGCCATCTTCCTCGACGACGACCCCAAGACCGTCGAGAAGAAGGTCAACGGCATGTATACCGACCCCAACCGCATCAGCGCGGACGTGCCCGGCACGGTGGAAGGCAACCCCGTTTTCGTCTATCACGATACGTTTAATCCCAACACGGATGAAGTCGAAGACCTCAAAACACGCTACCGCGAAGGGCGCGTAGGCGATGTGGAAGTGAAGGCCAAGCTGACCACCGCCATCAATAACTTCCTTACCCCCATCCACGAGCGCCGCGCAGAATACGAAGAATCCGGCCTCATTGAAGAAATCATCGTGGAAGGCACCGCCCAAGTCCGCGAGATGACACAAGCCACTCTCCGCGAGATGAAGAAAGCAATGGGCTTATCCGGCGTGTGGAACCGCCTACGCCGTAAGGTCGAGCGCCGCCAGAAGAAGTAATCTTAGGTCATCAGGACTTTTGCTTGAAACATTTTTCACAACATAGTTTAGTCGTTTTTTTCCTACGGGCTGCAAGAATGCAGCCCCTACGACAATGAAAATCGTAATGTAGGGGCGCGATTCTTCGCGCCCGCGTGACCAAAAGCGACAGTCCTGATGACTTTATTTAAAACCGCCCGGTCATCGTATCCACATAACCCGTGAGTTCGGCGTAACCATAGCCTGTGGTTGCACCGTCCACGCGGACTGCGCCCTCCCAATAGGCGATGTCGCCGCTATGGAGTTCTTGGTCATTCTTGAGCGGTGTCACCGTGATGACGAAATCCTCCGCGAGATCTAACGCCGCAGCATCAATGCTAATCGTCCACCCGGCAGGATACACCGCGTCCGTGTGTGGGCTTTCCCATGTGGCCGTATCATCAATGATAAATGCTTCTGCGGGGATATAGCGCGTGCTACCGTCTGGATAGACCATCAAGCCGCCGAAAGCGAGTTCTTTCCCGCCGTCCATCAAGCGGATTTGACCGATCATCATTTCGTGGTCGCCAAAGTCGCCGCCATCGAAGATCAAGCCGAACCAATCCCACCCTTGCGCGTCTTCACCGAGCGCACTTGTAGAATACTCGTGATCCATCCAAGTATTGCCGCTAACGGTGAACGTTTCATCACCAATGCGGATCGTACCTTTCGTCAACAAGCGCGAGAGCGTGTAATAATAGCTGGCGTTGCCCACAATATCGCTCTTCGGGCTGAGGCCGTCATCCCCCTGGAGCGCAGGCGGCTTGATTTGATCCAGCATCAGGTCAACGGCGAAGGGTGTATCATTGTAGACACTGGCCGCTTGCATCTGCACCAGCGTAGAGTCGTCATTCTGGCCGATGACCTGCCAGTCTTCCAGCCATACGCGATACGGCATATCATATGTTTCCGGTTGACCGTAAACAGGCTGCGCCCCGGCAAGATCGGCGCTGCCCCGGCTGTAACGCTCATCATGGAAGAACCGCTGGCCTTCAACGTCGCTGAGGGTGAAATGCGCCATGTAAATCTGCCCGGTGCGCCACTCGAAATTACTGCTTAAGTCCTGCGGGGTAATCGCCCGGCGAAAGATGGTGAACTGAAAGCCAAAATGCCGCCCGGCATCCGTCTTGAGGTTGCCGGTATAGTACCACCATTCGGTTTGGAAGTTGGGGTGTGCGCCATAATCACGCGGGAACTGCCAATCCCAAGCATCAATCGCCTGGGCATAGCCGCTTAAATCAGGTTCGACCTGCGCGACTTCGGCCTGTGCGGTGACATCACCGCCGCCCACGCTGACCATGTTCAGGCCCAGGACGGCGATACTAAAGACAACAATTAAAACTGCAACATAACGAATCATCTACCAGTAAACCTTCTATGCTTGTGCTTTACTACTAGACATTGTAAAGCGCACGCATAAGGCATTCATGAGCAGCAAATTGTCAAGAATTTAACGCACCGCTAACGGTAAAATTTCTTCCATCGCTTTCATGATGTGCCAGGGCTTAGGCATCCACCGTGCCCGTATGCCGTTGAGCACCTCGTAATGCGGCTTACGATACGCAGAAGTCAGCACGATTTCACGCTCAAACGCCATCTCGCGGATGCGCTGCGCGACTTGCACACCGTCTAAGTTACCTTCTACACGGATGTCCAACACGAACAGGTCAATATCGTGTAAGTTATCAGCGATGAACGCCAACGCTTTATCCGAACTGACAAATTGCGTTACGGTTGCGTTCGGCTCTTTAAGGTGGATGACCTCTTTAAAGATCTCACGCAGCGGGCCTTCGTCTTCTAAATGCAGAATGTGCATAATGTACTCACTCTCAACTAAAGATGGCAAGCCCATTAATGAGCACCCATCATTGTATTTTTTGTATCAGCAGGCCAAACCGATGCAGATAACAGGCAAGTTAACTCAAAAAACAAAGACCTGTCTACCTTATAGTTTAAATCCATAACAAAAGTTAGAAAATCATACCATAATACTACATGCAACAACCGATATAATGATAGCAGCGCGTTATCATTAAAAAGGCTTTGCATGACGACATCCACCCAGAACCCAATTATGCGCCGTATGTACCCCAACATCCGGGTACGGATTACGATGCCATTTTTGCTGGTGGTGGTCATCATCGCCGCCATTGGTGCGTTTATCGTCACGCGCCTCGTCGCCGGTAACATCCAAGAGCGATTGAGCAATCAGCTTGCCAGCAGCGCCCAAGCCGCCGTCAGCACCGTTGCGGATGTAGAGCGGCAGCAGCTTTCCACATTGCGCTTAATGGTCTTCACCGATGGCCTCAGTAGCGCCATTATTGAAGATGACACAGAGGCCATCAACACCCTGCTGATACCCGTCGCATCCAACGCGGGCATATCGGACGCTTACGTGTTTGACATCGGCGGCAACCCGGTTACGCGCATCTCCCGCATTATCACGCCGGAAGGCATCATCTACCAGCCGAACACCAACGCGCTCACCTTGCCCGGTGTGACCCGCGTCACGGATGGCTTGGTCGATCAACGCGGGGATAAATTTGTCGATCTCATTAACCAAGGACAAAGCACCCTGCTCTATATCAGCGGTCCCGTTATCATCGATAACGGCGAACTTGTCGGCGGGGTCAGCGTCGGGCTGGATGCCCGCGACTTTAGCCGCCGCGTGAGTGAGCAGTCGCTCTCGTCTATCATCCTCTATGATGAAACGGGCACCGTGCTCGGCAGCACCTTTCGGGATGCCACATGGCAAGACCTCACCCTACCAGCAGATACAACCGCCGCTATCATCGCGGATACCCAAGAATTTAGCGACATTCAACGCATTGAAGTTGAAAATTTAGACTATCAAATCCTGTATACGCCGCTGCAACTGCGCGGGGAGATCAACGGGTTAATTGGCGTGGCGCTCCCGGTAGATTTCGTCTCGGATCGCATCGGCACCAGCCGCGACTCGCTGGTAATTTTGTTCAGCAGCTTGTTTTTCGCGATCGCCATTCTCGGCTTAGGCGTTGCCCGGTCTATCGTGCAGCCTGTGCGCCAGTTAGTGAGCACCACCCGCGCTATTGCTGATGGCGACCTCACCCGCCGCGTCAATTTACGCCTACCGGACGAACTCGGCGAACTCGGCTCGTCCTTTGACACGATGACCGAGCAGCTTGTCGAACAAAACCAGCAGATCCGCATGTTGTACAATCAACAGTTGCAGGAAACAGCCCGCCGCCAAGCCATCCTCGCCAGCGTGGGCGATGCGCTCGTAGTGATGCAGGCCAACGGCGAAATGCTGCTCGCCAACGAAACCGCCCAAGATCTGCTTGAGGACTTATACCACCACGACGACCACGCCTATGATACCGTTGTTGACCTGTTCCAAAAGCCAGAGCAGAGCTTTACCGCGCAGACGCTCACCTTGCGTGGCAAGCACTATAGCACCGTCGCTACGCCCGTTTATATGGAAGACGACCGCTCATTGCTTGGCTATGTCATCATCCTGCGTGATATTACATCGCTCATCGAAGCCGAACGCCTCAAGGACGAGATGATCTTACAGATTTCGCACGAACTCCGCACCCCGTTGACCGTCATCAAAGGCTATCTTGATCTCACAATGGCGATGCGCATGAACACCATGCCCGACACGGAAAAATCCATCCTAAAAGGCGCAGTAGAAAGCGCCGGATTGCTCACACGCTTGGTCAACGAAGTGATCGACGTGAGCGCCGTCCTTGCGGATAAGCTGGATATGCGGTTCGAGAACTTCAACTTAGGGCATCTCGTTTACAAAGTCGCCCAAGAGCATATGGAAGCCATCAAAGAGCGGGAAATCAAACTCTCGTTGATGATCCCCAATAACACCGATGTATGGGTAGAAGGCGATCCCAATCATCTACGCACCGTCGTTATACACATTCTGCGCAATGCCTATAGCTACACGCTTAAAGGCGGGTGGATCGAAGTCACATTAGAAAAGCAACCCAACACCGTGCAGGTTATCATCGTGGATAACGGCGTAGGCATCGGCGCGGACGAGATCGAGCGCGTGTTCGAGCGTATGGTGCGCGGGCGTGCCGCTGATGCCGGCGAAACGGACACGCGCGGCCTGGGCTTTGGCTTATACATCGCCCGCTACATCCTGGGCAAGCATAACGGCACTATCACGCTTGATAGCCAAGAAGATATGGGCACCATCGCCACGATTACGCTACCTGTAAGGCAGGAAGGCAACACCCCTGATGAATCGTGATCGACGCGGCGGACGCATTTCAATCCTATGGCTGCTCTTACTCATCCCATTGATGGGTGGGGTCATCTTTCTATCGTCACAATACGCGCTCAGCACCGCAGAACCCGACGCACTAGAAGTGACCATCAACCCGCTGGAAACAGCCAATTATGGCATCTGGCCGTTTGAACGTATCGCCCCGGTGCAGCCCCGGTTAGCGACTATCGTCGCCTTTGAAAATCGCATCGAACCGTCAACCGTGCCCGGCAGCACCCCACGCCCCACAGCCACATTTCCATTCGTGTTTGTCGTGCCCACCCTCTCGCCGACCGTCGTCATCGTCCAAGTCGGCATCGTGCCCTCCAGCACGCCGGAGACACTCACGGCAACGGCGAACGCAAGCGTGACCACAACGACAACCATCACACCAACGCCTACCACAACCGAAACAGAAACGATAAGCGCGACCGCAACTGAAACAACAACAATAACGGCAACCGCCACACCAACGGCAACCACGACGGCGACCGCCACACCAACGGCAACACCAACGGCAACCACGACGGCCACACCAACCGCGACCGCAACGCCAACCGCGACCCCCTTAGCGCCCTTCGCAGCATTTACGCCCTCCGTGACGAGTGGCATCGTCCCGGTGACGGTCAGCTTTAACAACACATCATCCGGTGTCATCACCGCCACAAGCTGGAACTTTGGCGATGGCAACGGCAGCACCGCGCTCAACCCGACGCACACTTACAATACACCCGGCACTTACACCGTCACCTTGAGCGTGAGCGGCCCCAGCGGGTTCGACAGCGCCACCGCGACCATTCAAGTTTTGCCACCACCGACAGCGACAAACACGCCGACTGCTACGTTCACGCCGACCGCCACCAATACGCCGATCCCGCCGCAAGCAGATTTAACATTGAGCAAGGGCGCAAGTGCGCCGACCGTGCTACAAACCACCACATTTGATTACATCCTGACGGTGACCAACAACGGCCCCACCAGCGCGGCCAATGTAACCCTTACGGATACGCTACCGGCTGCGGTGAGCTTTGTCTCCGCAAGTGGATGCACCGCCAGCGGCCAAAACGTGACATGCAATCTCGGCACTGTCGCCAATGGCGCGACCATCACGCGGACGATCACCGTGCAAGCTAATACGCCGACAGGCATCACCAACACGGCGACCGTCACCACCACCACACCCGACCCCAACGCCGGGAACAACAGCGCATCAACCAGCGTGACGATCACGCCACTCGCCGCTGATTTAAGCATTAGCCAAGTCGCCACGCCCAACACCGTCAAAGAGCGGGATGAGCTTGATCTGACGTTCACTGTTAATAACGCCGGGCCGGAACCCGCGCCAGATACCGTCATCAGCACCACGCTCCCCGCACAGGTGAGCGTCGTCAGCGCCAGCGGTTGCGGCATCAGCGGGCAGACGGTGACATGCAATCTCGGCACCGTCAACAACGGCGCATCTATTATACGGACGGTGCGTGTCCGGGCGGATACCCCCGCGACCGTCAACAATAGCGCCAGTTTAAGCGCGTCGATTGCCGACCCTAACATGGGCAACAATACCGCCAGCGCGTCGATTACGATCACGCCCTTAACCGCCGACCTTATCCTGACCAAGAGTGCCCCCGGCGGCGACATCAACACGGGCACGACATTTAATTACACCCTCACTGTAACCAACAACGGCCCGGACTTCGCCGAGAACGTGACCATTACCGACACCCTCCCGGCGGCGGTGAGCTTTGTCTCCTCGGCGGAATGCACCGCCATCGGCCAAGACGTAACCTGCAACATGGGCACGGTCAACAGCGGCGCGACCGTCAACGCGACGATTACCGTCAGCGCGGATGCCATCGCCACGCCGACCAACACCGCTACCGTCACCACGTCCATACTGGACCCCAATACCGGGAATAACAGCGCGTCCGCCACAGTGTCGCTCGTCCCCCCAGTGAATTTACGCCTGACGACCTTTGACGCATCGCCCAATTATGTCGTCATCGGTAATCAAACCACGTTGAGCATAACCGTTGACAACCTTGGCACCGACCCGGCCTTTAATAGCGACATTACCTTCACCCTACCCGCAGAACTCGCATTTAACAGTTCAGCGGAATGCACCGCATCCGGCCAAAACGTAACTTGTGATCTCGGCACGGTCGCCGGATTAAGCACCGTATCCGTCTCGATCGTGGTAGACAGTATCAACATCATGAATCAGGTCATCACGGTGACGACCAACACCACAGAAGACGAACCAACAGGCAACAATAGCCGTAACCGTCGCATTTACATCGTAGAACCCACCGACGCGGATCTACGCTTGTCTATCAATGCGCCGAATAACGCCAACATCGGCGATACGATCACATTTACTTACAATGCGGATAACGTGCGTGGGCCGGAGGACGCGCTAGCCGTCGTAATTACGCACACACTCCCGGCACAGTTGAGCTTTGTCGCCTCAGCGGATTGCACCGCCGCCGGGCAGGACATTACCTGTAACATTGGTACGCTCACAAGCGGCACAACGACCAGCGTCAGCGTGGATGTACAAGTTATCAGCGGTGGCGCAGCCGCAAACACTGCCACAGCGACAACGACCACACCCGATCCAATAGCTGGCAATAACGATAGAAGTTGGACTGTTAACATCGCTTCCGCTGATGTTGGCCTATCCAAGTCCGCGCCGAGCGATGTCAACTTGGGCGACACCTTCGATTACACCCTGACCGCCATCAACAGCGGCCCCACCGACGCGCA
>DAOTTT010000323.1:0-2354 GCA_034437635.1 Anaerolineae bacterium
CCACCGATGAGCAACATCCCACCAAGCAAGCAAGGAGCGATATTATCCGCTTGCATGGAAGGAGAGGCGCTGATTAGCGGCTATCATGCGGATAATATCGCCCCTTGCTTGCTTGGTGGGATGTTGCTCATCGGTGGTTTGACTGCTGACCAAGTGCACACGCTACCGATACCGCAAAACTTACATCTCGCCGTGATGACCCCCGCTGTGGAAGTGCCAACAGTCGAAGCGCGGGCGGTGCTGCCGCAAGCTGTGCCACTGAAGACCGTTGTCAAGCAGACGAGCGGCGTTGCTCAATTGATCCGTGCGATTTACCGCGAGGACATCAACGCGATGGCCGCCGCGATGGAGTCTGATGCGATTATTGAGCCAGCACGCGCCGCGTTAATCCCGTTGCTGGATGACGCACGGCGTATTGCAAAAGCCAAAGGCGCATTAGGGCTTGTTATCAGTGGGGCAGGGCCGACTTTGTGCGGGGTTTGTGCGGATGCTGATATAGCAATGGCAGTGGCGACTGCATTGCAGGCTTGCTATGATGATGCAGGTATTGGCGGGGAGTCGTTAGTCACTTCTGTGGATCGTGACGGGGCAAAGGTCATCTCGTGCCTTTAATCCATGTGCTGCCTGCGGTATATTTAAGGCTCAAGAGCCTTTTTGAAGAAAGCGAAAATATTTTATGACAGCACAAACGACACATCACTTCATCGGCGGCGAGTGGCAAGCTGCCCAATCGGGGGATACATTCCCAAGCTATAACCCGGCAACTGAAGAATTAGTCGCAGATGCCGCTAAGGGGAGCACTGCCGATGTTCAAGCGGCAGTCGTAGCGGCCAAAGCGGTCTACAATGAATGGCGGCTCACACCCGCACCGCGTCGGGGTGAAATCCTGTTCGCTGTGGCGGAATTGCTCCGTGAGCGTAAAGAAGAAATCTCACGCTTGATGACCAGTGAGATGGGTAAAGTTCTCTCCGAGGCACGCGGTGACGTGCAAGAAGCGATTGACATGGCCTACTACATGGGCGGCGAGGGACGGCGTTTGATGGGCTATACTGCCCCCGTAGAAATGCCGAATAAGTTCGGTATGGCGCTGCGCGATTCTGTCGGTGTGATCGGCCTTGTTACCCCCTGGAATTTCCCGATTGCTGTGCCAAGCTGGAAGATGCTCCCGGCGCTGGTGGCTGGCAATACCGTTGTATGGAAGCCCGGCGAAGATGTCCCGGCGACTTCGGCAGCGTTCGCTAAAGTCTTTGAAGATGCAGGTTTGCCAGCAGGTGTATTAAACTTGGTAACAGGCGCAGGTGATACGGGCGCGGCATTAGTAGAACATCCTGATGTGCGTGTAATCTCGTTCACAGGTTCGACGGCTACGGGCTTAAGCGTGTACACTAAAGCCGCCGCCCTGGGTAAAAAAGTTACGCTGGAAATGGGCGGTAAAAATGCGATCATCGTTTTGGATGATGCCAACCTAGACTTGGCTGTTGATGCGATCAACTGGAGCGCCTTCGGCACGACCGGGCAACGGTGCACCGCCACCAGCCGTTTGATCGTCCAGAAGGGCATAAAGCCGCGCCTTGTGGACGCATTGGCTGAAAAAGCGAAATCGCTCAAGCTCGGTTATGGCCTAGAGTCAGATGTTGAAGTTGGGCCGTTGGTCAACCAAAAGGCGCTGGATAAAGTCGCCGGCTATATGGCCGTTGCTCAACAAGAAGGGGTCAAGATTATCGTCGGTGGTAAGCAAGCTGAAACCGAAAAAGGTTTCTTCTTCGAGCCAACTTTGTTCGACGGGGTAAAGGCTGGTATGCGCGTAGAGCAGGAAGAAATTTTTGGCCCGGTACTGTCCATTGTAGAGGTCGAGACAATGGAAGAAGCCATTGAAGTCAGCAACAATGTGAAATATGGCCTTTCTAGCAGTATCTTCACGGAAAATGTGAACAGAGCTTTTACTGCCATCCGTGATTTAACCACTGGTATTGTGTATATTAATCATGGTACAACAGGGGCAGAGATCCAATTCCCATTCGGCGGTACACGCGGGACGGGCAACGGGATGCGCGAAGCAGGCCAAGCTGCGTTGGATAGCTTCACCGAGTGGAAGTCTGTTTATGTGGATTACAGCGGTCAATTGCAGCGTGCGCAGATTGACAACCGCGAATAACAGATGAGTACGCGCTGAATTTTACAGATATTGGTCTCTATTTTGTCGATATTTTCGCCAAAATAGTGTATGGTATTAACGAGGAAAAATTTCACAAAAGATGCCGCTGTATTGGGATTACACATACGAGATTGTATTAGTCTTAATGGAATTACACCCGAATGCCGATCTCGATACAGTAGGCATTGAGCAGTTATAC
>DAOTTT010000324.1:0-6488 GCA_034437635.1 Anaerolineae bacterium
GAAGTTCGGCGCGTTATCTTGGTAGAGCAGCGTCCCCATCCACCCTTCTTGCGCGGTGAAGATCACAGTGTTGTTGTGGACATAGTTATTGCGAGATTCCCACACACCATAGATGCCGTTACCGCGATCCTGCTGGAGGACGACGATGCCGTCACCCTGGTCATCGCCGACGACGATGCGGTTATTGTAGGCTTGCACATCGCTGGAGGTAGCGATGTAAATCTGCCCGCCGAAACCACCGTGATTGTTGTACTCCACGATGTTATTACGGATCACCGCCGCGTAGCTGATCTCATGGAAGATACCAATACTGGAGTTATTGACGACGTAGTTGTTCTCGTAGAGGGTATTGATGTTATCAATATCCGTCCACAGGCCCGCACCGTGATTATCAAAGACGCGGTTATTACGGGCGACGAGGTTATTCGTCTCGGAGAACTTGGTACCGCCTGCCTCCCAAGCATAGTTGTAGAAGGCATAGTTGTTATAGGCAATCTCCACATTCTCGATCAGCAGGTTATCCCCACGACCATGAATACCGAGCTGCCCGTTGTAGTTAAAGAAGCTGTTGGTCACGCGCATCCCAGGGCCAGTTGTGATCCCTGCGCCGTGATTTAAACGGCTGATGACGTTATCCACGATCCAATTTTCGCCACTCTGTGCATGGAGGGCACCACTTTGGGCCGGTGTAGCGAATTTCTCAATCGTCAGGTCACGGATAGTGACGTTATCGTGCCCCTTGCCCTCAAAGGCATAGGGCGTCACGCTGGTTTCAACGGTCTTACCAGTGGGGTCATCCGCAAAGTAGATGCGATCGTTGCCATAGTCAAAAAACCACTTACCCGGCTCGACCTGATCCTTACTGCCAACATGCAGCAGGGGCTGACTATTGAAGTATAGGTCTTCAGGATATGCACAACGGTTGTAGCCATGCTCACAGATTTGCCAACCACTGACGCGATGCACGCGGCCTTGCTGCGTCTGGCCGGTAGCAACCCACAGATTACCCTCACGCTCGAAGTTCGTCAGCAAACGGGCACCACTCAGCACCGCCCCCTGCTGCCCAATGAAGGAATCGCCAGGGTTAGGGGTGATGGTCTGCATACGGTGGTATCCAGGCGCAAAGACGTAAACTGTTCCGTCCGGTTTGCTGTCGATGATGTCCTGAATGTCTTGACCGGGGTGAATGACAACGGTCTCAGCTTGGATAACGATAATGTCGTCGGCCAGCGCGGTTGCAGGGATGACCAGCAGCGCCAGCAATAAAAGGGAGATAATGGTGAACTTGCGATTGATAGTGTACATAGCCTTAAGCCTCATCTTCTGTCTCAAGCTTTTCTTTAGCCTTGCGCCTTAATTATAGGCCAAATAATAGATAAATAATTGAGCAAATGTTACACATATGCAATAATCACTAGCCCCCTGGTACTATATCTTAAGACTTAGGTACTACTCAGCATGACCTGGGTACTGGTTTTTGTAACAAAAATGGTAGGTTTTGTATCATGATTTTTACAGAAAAACGGCCAAATTAAGGGAACTTCAATGAAAAACAAAGACAATTTTTGGCGTTTCCCAGGTCAAATTAACGATTTCTTGGGATTGTTCAGATTTATTGACCAGTACGAACGTGATAATTGACACAGCATAAACACAATGAAGTAAAGTAAATTATTTTTATAAGTCTCAATGCCCTAGATTTACGCTCTTTATCAAAAATCAATTCTTTTACGATGGATTTTATCTAGTGGCGACACCCCCACTCCGGTCACATCAGGGCGTGGACGCCCGCGTTTTTTGGGAGTCAACTTTTTACTTCCGAAGGAGTTATGAAAAAGGCACAGAGGGATTTTTGAGGAAAATGATCTCAATTGTGGAGATTTATGATTGATGTAATAGCTAACCAACGGCTTACAATAACAAATGTCATCCGTTTTCAGAAAAATACTTGATAAATCCGAAGAAAGTACAGGTTTCCTGAAGAAGGTAAAGGTGTAACGTTATACTTTGGTTTGTAGCGTAATGTTATAGGGGTATTACTAGGAACATTGGATCCATACGATGGCCGAACGACCCATTCGTGAACACCTTCACCATCCACCACTGGGGGGCTACCACCCGCAGACCTTACGATCCTTTTCGTTTTTGGCTAGTTTCCACATGGAATCCCCCTTAAAAACGGGCTTTTTTCCGTTAGAAAACCGCTTTCGTAATTAGGTAAAAAGTCCGTGAAGTGAGTAAAAAGTCCCGAAAATATCCATTTTGTAAGAGAACATTTAAGTCTGGTAATGCTATGCTGTAGGCGTCGTTGAGCAACACATCTCATTTCTTAATTTCTCAGCGCAAGACCAGCAATCATGAGTTTAAACAGGTAGGTGAGTGCAAAATGATCGCAAAGATGAGCACACAGGTTTCACAAGAACTGAACAGCGCCGAACACACCAACGTTTTAATTATCGGTGCCGGCAAACTGGGCAAGCAAGTCGCTAACGTCATTGAGCAATCCCCGGAAGCCAACATGAAAGTTTGTGGCTTCCTGGATGAAAACAAAGCCTGGACGCTGGGTGATACCCCCGTACTGGGTTCCCTGGAAAGCGACATTGAAAGCATCGTCCGCAAATACAACATCAGCGAAGTCATCGTCGCGCTGAACGACGTGATGGATGATGACCTGAGCGCCAAACTGGATAATCTGCCGGTGCAGGTGCGCGTTGTACCGAATTATGTGAACCTGGGGCTGTTCCGCCCGATCGAAACCATCACCGACCTGCCCCTGTTGGAAGCCCACCGCCCTGCTATGGGCAAGTGGGAGCGCCGCATGAAGCGTGCCTTTGACTTCACCGTCGCCGCTTCCGTGCTGCTGCTGATCTTCCCGGTGTTTGCCCTGTTGGCAATCGCCATCAAACTTGACTCCGAAGGCCCGGTGTTCTTCAAGCAAGATCGCATGGGTGAAAACGGTGTGAAGTTCAAGATGTTTAAGTTCCGCTCGATGGTCGTCAATGCAGAAGCCCTGCAAGCGAAGGTCAACATTGTGGACGAGGACGGCAACACCATCCACAAGACCCGCAACGACCCCCGCGTTACCCGCATGGGCCGCTTCATCCGTAAGACCAGCCTGGATGAACTGCCGCAGTTCATCAACGTGCTGAAGGGTGATATGAGCCTGGTGGGGCCGCGCCCGGAACTACCCTGGATTGTTGAACAATATCAGCCCTGGCAGCGCCGTCGTTTCGATGTGCCGCAAGGGATTACCGGATGGTGGCAAATTAATGGACGGTCTGATAAGCCGTGCCACCTGAATACAGAAGAAGACGTGTACTATATCGAGAACTACTCCTTCAAACTCGATATCATCATCCTGCTCAAGACGGTGCCCGCACTCCTCAAAGGTAAAGGCGCTTTCTAAAAAGCTCGCGGTGGTTTCCTCCATGCACTCACTCGGCCACCGCGACGCGCATCACTCTTAACGACATTCCTCCTAACTATTGGTACCGGTCTTGAAATAGGGACGATGCCCCAGGCTAATTGCCTGGGGTTTCTCTTTTTCCATAAGATGGCTCGATTTGAGGGCGGGGATAGTCCCCTAGTACATAAAAACGAAATCCGGCTTTTGCGTGAACTGTAGGGGCTGAACTCAGATCAGCCCTCATCGCAATTACCGCCTTCCGGGGCGATCTGAGATCGCCCCCTACACATAATGCCTCCCTTCGAGACTGCCCTATGACTGATCAGCGGCTTGCGTTTCCTGGTAACTCACTGTTAGTTCGATGCTTTCTTCATACCACAATTGGAAGGTCGCCACTGCTGCATAACCGGAAATGTCCTCCGGCACGACGGTCATTTGATCGTAAGACGCGGCTTGTACAAAATCGGCATAGTTATCAAAACAGCGCTCAATACCATCTAATAGACGAATACAAAAGGGCACCTCTCGTGGCACGACAATATCAAAGGGCGGCGAGTATATCCGCAGGGCGGAGGCAGCCTGTGCGGTGCTGGATGTAAACGGCGGCGCACCCGTCGCTACAGTACCATCCGGCAGCGGCGTCGGTTCATAAGGTGCGGGGGTATTATTTGCTATAACGTAGGCATTATAGGTCTGAACCGCTTCATTCATCGGCATCTCATGGGGCAACACCGTCAGGGTACCGTCGGATAGCTCATAGACAAAGGTACCGGAATTGCCCCAGCATCGCGGCGTCAGATCGGGCAAATTACCGCAGAAACCCGGTGCAAATGTGGCGGTATCATCTTGGAAAGTAGTGTTTGGTTCTGTGGGGCGCATAGACCGCCACAACCACAGCAGTTAATGATGCCACTGACATCAACAAAACAAGTAATCGAATTTGTCGCATAAACATACCTCTCACTATTTATGTGCAGCATAGATCACCTAAATACGCTTGGACAGTGCCGAAAATCACCAGCACGAAAATTTTATGAAATTCCGCGTCCTAAACGTTATCTTAACCTGCCTATGTGATATGGTGTTTTCAGCAATCATCTTTTTAGATTAAACTAGTGAGGCATGATATGAGCTTCTGGACAGACAATCGTTTCGTCGTCACAGGCGGTTCGGGGTTTTTGGGTCAGGTGATCGTCCGTAAATTACAGGAACGCGGCGCGACAGAGATCAACGTCCCCCGCAGCGCCCAATATGACCTACGCCACCGTGAAGCCGTCCTTGAATTGCTGAACGACGCCAAACCGGATGTGATTATTCACGGCGCGGCCTCTGTAGGCGGCATCGGCGCGAACCAGGAACACCCCGCCGATTTCTTCTACGATAACTTGATGATGGGCGTCCAGTTGATGCATGAATCCTGGCAAGCTAAGATCAAGAAATTCGCCATTATCGGCACGGTCTGCGCCTATCCTAAATTTACCCCGGTGCCCTTCTCCGAAGATGCTATCTGGGATGGCTACCCGGAAGAGACCAACGCCCCTTACGGCCTCGCCAAGAAAATGCTACTCGTCCAGAGCCAATCCTATCGCCAGCAGTACGACTTCAACAGTATCTTCCTGCTGCCCACCAACCTTTACGGCCCCGGTGATAACTTCAACCTGCACACCTCTCACGTCATCCCGGCCCTAATCCGCAAGTGTATAGAAGCGAAGGAACGCGGCGATAATCACATCAACGCCTGGGGCACCGGTTCCGCCAGCCGCGAATTCTTATACGTCGATGACGCCGCCGAAGGCATCTTGATCGCCACTGAGCAGTACAACAAAAGCGATCCGGTCAACCTGGGCGCAACTGGCGAGGTCAAGATTAAAGACCTGCTGGAGATGATCGTCGAACTGACCGAATTTGAAGGCGAGATCGTATGGGATACCAGCAAGCCGGACGGCCAACCCCGCCGCGCCCTGGATACCACCCGTGCAGAAAAAGAATTCGGCTTCAAGGCGCAGATGCCCTTCCGTGAAGGTCTGAAGCGTACAATTGAATGGTATTTAGAGAACAAAGACGCCATCGCCGCCCAAGAAGCGCAACCGAGCTAGATAAACGACAACTAAAGCAATACGGAGACGTGAGACATGGCCCAGGCTATCAGCAGTAACGCAGACGTGACGACTACAAACGATATTCCAGTATCCAACATCCTCGGTGTGGCGGTCAGTGTGACCCACATGGAACGGTCTATCGCCGAGGTAGAACGCTGGATTACCGAGAAAGAAAAGCATTACGCCCTCTTCAGCCCAGTTTCGACCATTATGCAATGCCGCCAAGACCCCAAGCTGCGCCGGGTCGCCAATAACGCCGGTCTGGTTAACCCGGATGGGATGCCGTTGGTGTTCCTCAGCCGGTGGCGCGGCCACAAGACGATTGATCGCGTCTATGGCCCGGATTTCATGATGGCTTTTAGCGAGATGAGCGTGGCGAAGGGCTACAAGCATTTCTATTATGGCGGCGCGGAAGGCGTCCCGGAAGAACTAGCCGAGAAGATGCGCGAGCGCTTCCCCGGTATCAACATTGTGGGGACGTACTCACCGCCCTTCCGTGCGCTGACGCCCGAAGAAGACGAAGAAATCGTGCAGATGATTAACGCCGCCGAACCGGACATCGTGTGGGTGGGCCTGGGCAGCCCTAAGCAAGATCATTGGATGGCCGATCACGTTGACCGGCTGAACGCCTACGGGCTGATGGGTGTGGGTGCCGCCTTTGATTTCCACACCGGGCGCAAACCGCAAGCCCCCTACTGGATGCAGCGACGCGGCCTAGAATGGGCCTTCCGCCTTTCCACCGAGCCGAAACGCCTCTGGAAGCGCTATCTTATCAATAACCCACTCTTCATCGCGTCCTCCATCGCCCAGCAACTCAAGCTGCGTGAGTATCCCATCGAGCGTTAGAACGCTTTGCAATCAACAGATCGACAGCCGGGGGCCACACCCTCGGCTGTTTTGCTTTTATTAAGAATATGACTAAAAACGAACCCAGCATTACCGATTTTGTTACGATATTTACAGCTTTGGTACTATAGCCAACA
>DAOTTT010000325.1:0-4656 GCA_034437635.1 Anaerolineae bacterium
CTTTTCCCCATACAGCACTATAAAGGTGTTATCTTTCTTGAGATTATCCATGATGTGGTCAATTTCTCGGCGGCGACCAAAGAACATTGTGCTACGGCCAACATGGGTTAAGCTGTAAGGGTTTTCAATGCGGGAGTCCGTTTCATCAATGTAACGTAGTTTGTCGCCGGGTAGCACATGCCACAAAGTGTAGTCAGTGATAATATTTTGCCCTTTAAAAGCATCTAAAGCAGCAACAACCGCCTCTTGATCGTCAAATCGCAACGTGCAGATAATTTGTACAGCATGATTATATGTTTGCCGATTAAAGGCCAAGAGTTCGGCATCTGCTAAAGCGTTTTTCAATTGGCTTAAGAGAGATAAAGCGTCGCTTTGATCGTTGCGTAGATGTAACTTGACTTCAAAGATATTTTGTTGTGTGTAGCTTTTCCACGATAACGCGATCGCTTCTTGGGCACTAGGCGCGTTCTCGTCATCTTCTCGGTAGATAATCAGCCAAGGCTTGCCCTTACGCTCTATGCGCCGCGCTACGATGGGGACACCAGGCATGACGCGCTTATGACGGCTCCACTTCTCCGCCCCGGCATATTGCATCCACGTTCGCGCAATTTGCATCCGGTCTAGCGGCCAACGTTTGCCACTCTGCAAGGTGATATGCTGCATCAGTTTGGCATCAATGAGCTGATTAACCACGCGATCCGGTGCATAATGGCCCTGTTCTACCTTTTTGAGCAAAGTCTCCGCTGTAGGTAAACCATATGTTTTAGCCAGCCGGGTTAGATCTTCAAAGAGTTCGTCCGCGTCAATAGTCAGACGATAAATCGCACATTCGCGTGCCAACACACGATTAAATTGGCGTACTGAGCGATCGTCAACCATTTTGGTTAGCGCCTGGCGGATCCGCCGCCGTGCCGTTTTCGTCTTGGCTTTTTCTAACCATGTCGCATGGACAGCCAGCGCAGATGGGGTGAATTCCACATAGATCAAATCAAAGGTCTTTAACTCACGATGCAAGGGGGCACGATGCCCATTGACCCAAAAAGTACGCGCATAACAACCAAGGTCACTATGAATTTTAAAGGCGAAATCTAGCACAGTTGCGCCAGGTCGCAGCAGATGCAACCGTCCATCCGGGCTGAAAACCGTGACATAACGCCGCTGCACAGAGTCTAACTGCCGCCATTTAACCCACATCGCGCCTTTGACAATCTCTCGATTCAAGTTAGCCGCTACCCAACCATAATTATTGATTCGATCAATCGTCTTTGTGCGAATATTAAAGGTCAGATGCTGTTTTGTTTCACGGTCAACGAAGGTCGTCTTTAACAATCGTTCACCGTTTAACTGACTGTTACGCAAGCGATCCTCAACATGTGGAACACCCGCAGCGAAAGCATGTACTAGCTGCAAAAACACATAGCTATCATCAATATCTTGTACGATGACATCAATGACCAAGTGACTGTCTACAACGGGCAGCAGGGTTCGCAGTGGCATATACAACGACGCAGGGTTGACCTCTTGAGGTCGCACGACCTCTAAATCAATATCCGTTACAAATGTTTTAAGCCGTTTCCCTATGCGCTGGAACAGAGTCCCCCAACGGTTGTAATAGGCATCAACGCGCTTTTCTAACCGTTGGTATAGCGGTTTATCCAAAATACGCAGACTAATATCAATAATGAGATTGGCGTAGCTTTTCAGCCCGAGCAAGCAAAACAAATGCCCGTACACGTCCAAGTTGCGCTGCGCCCAGTGTCGCCGCTCGTCATCTTGCATATGGTCAATGGCCGGGAGGTTGATGAGATGCACAGCTAAGGCCACGATGAGTGTTGGCAAATGTGTATAAGCAGCGATGTATCCTTTTTGTAATGCTGCGTGGGCTTGCGTATCTTCGGTAAAATAAGCGTTTAATCTTTGTACTTCTTTACACATCGCCACCATAGGCTCACTCAGGTGATGCTGCTCAAGTTGTTTAGTCGTCCAATCCGCTTCGCACAAAACATACGCAATAGCTGCACACAAAGATGCCCCGTCCATGTGCCATTCCATCATAAGTTCCAGCAGATCAACGATCTTTTGCTGGTCTTTATGCCCCATAGAAAGCTCTAGAACACGGTTAAACTCCTGATCTTCCGCAGGGGAAAGATAGGATTGAATTTGTTGTTTGAGGTTTTTTATCTTGGCATCCATGGTCATCACGTTTTGCCTAGTTTTGACTACACTATAAGAAATTTTCCGATGTTACACAATACTTACGTAAAATTTGTTGACATTTACGCAAAAAACCCATAAACTTTTAAAAGTTACGCAAAAGTTTCGCAATTTACGCAAGAAATACAAAGAGATGCCTGATGTTAACAATGATCCAGCAGCGCACGATCACAGAGAGCTTAGGAATTCGTGGATGGCAACACTTGGATGCTGTTCTACTCGCTTCCTTGGCTACCGAAGCCCCTTTATTACTCGTTGGCCCACACGGTACAGCAAAATCATTGCTCGTAGAACGCATCGCCAAAGCCCTTGAGCTAGAAATGCGGCACTACAACGCCTCATTGCTCAATTATGACGATTTAGTTGGCATCCCGATGCCAGATGAAAGCGGCACCCAGTTGAACTTTATCAAAACACCCGGCACGATCTGGAATACAGGCTTCGTATTTTTCGATGAAATCTCGCGCTGCCGGGCGGATTTGCAGAACAAGCTCTTTCCCATCATCCACGAGCGGCGCGTTATCGGCATAGGCTTGAACGCGCTCAAGCATCGGTGGGCGGCGATGAACCCACCCGCGCCGGAAGATCCGAACATCACCGGGAACTCGGCCAGCTACTATCTCGGCTCGGAGCCACTTGACCCGGCCTTAGTTGACCGCTTTCCGTTCGTTATCAACGTGCCGGACTGGGGCAATCTCTCAAAAGCTGATCGCATGGCTTTAGTCAACAGCAAGACCAGCACTGAGACGATCGCATTTGAACCCGGCGCACTCATCAGCTTAGTAGAACGCTGCCAAGCCCATTTAGCCGATGTCGAAGATGCGT
The DNA here is from genome assembly GCA_034437635.1 of Anaerolineae bacterium. Lineage (GTDB taxonomy): Bacteria > Chloroflexota > Anaerolineae > Aggregatilineales > Phototrophicaceae > J038. The sequence goes on from DAOTTT010000325.1 coordinate 3,040, forward strand.
TCCAAGACTGGTTAGGGGATTATATCTTATCCGTCATGGATTTGCTGGAACAGGGCGGACTGTCGCAAAGTGGCCGCCGGGCGGAGATGCTCGCACGCTCTGTCATCGCCATTCATGCGGCGCGGATGGTGCTAGAAGGTGACGAAGCCGACCCCGCCGACAGCGCAGAGACAGCCATTGTGTATGGCATCCCGCAGACGGCGACCGACGTACCACCGACGATCGTGAAGCTCATTGCCTTACACCGTCAAGCATGGGAAATCACCCAATACCTTGAGGATGACAAATGGCGGCAGGTGATGAGCGAGTACGACATGGCACAGCGCGTCGCATTGGCCGATCAACTTGATTTTTCCGACGAGGAGCTATCCCGCTTGATTACGCAGACGATCAGCACTGAAGACTCTGACCCGCGTCAGATCGGTCTAGCAACGGCGATGTTCCTGGCATTTAAAGACCGTCGCAACCTGGATGCATCCGCATTTGAGCCTTTAGCACAGCTTGCCAGCCACATTTTAGCACCGCGCAAGCTCAACCGGACAGAAGGGCTAGACTCTAACGAGGCGAAAGTATGGAAAGGTATCGAAGAATGGATTAACAACCAGTACAACCGCCAAGACTCGATGATTTTCCGGTTAGAACGCAACTTCTTGCTTTACGGGTACCCAAGGTTCTGGCTGACGACAAGCTGGGGCGATGCCATCAAGACATTCCGCGAAGATTTGAAGCTATTCGGTGTGGAGGACTAACCATGAGTTTACTACGACGTACAGAAGCGACAGCCGCCAATAACGACGATCAGAAACAGCAAAACAACAACCAGCAACAGCAGCAAAATAACACACGTTCCAACCCGTTTAGCAATCGGTTCGGCAATAGTGGTAGCAGCCGCTTTGGGAGCAGTAACAGCAGCAGTAGCAATAATAACAACACGCAACCAACCCCACCGCCACCACAAAAGGACGTACGCATCAGCACCGTCACCACACCGATCTATAAAGAGGTTGTACGGTTCTCTTTACACGGCTTAGGCGACCCGTTCTATCACTTACTTGGTGAACCGGTTAATGTGGAATACAGCAAGCTCAACAATCTCATCAGCGCGTTGGAAGAAGACAATGAGAAAACAACAGCACTAACCGATATGCTAGACAAAGCGTGGACTGGTTACGACTTCAATGGGGGCGCGTTGGTCTATCACTATACACATGACATCCTGAGCGAAGCACAGACACCATCTGTGATGCCAAAAGACGATGACTTTTCGTTTGATGACGATGATGAGAAAGACGACAAAAAGCCCTATGTCGCCTACACCATCATCCGCTCGATGGACCCACGTTTGGTCTTGAACGTCTTAGCACGGGCACGCTCACAGATTTTGATCGCCAGCGCACCGCTCTTATTGAGCGGCACATACATAGGGCGCAATATGGTTTCTGACGATCCGCGCTTAGTGGCATTAGCAAAAGCGACCAGCTACGTAAACGAAGGCAAACCGATATGGTCAACGACCACCCGATAAATCGGGTGGCTTGTAAAAGCCCATGTTGACCAGCCTTAGCCACTAAAACGTGGCTCCGTTACGGGTGAATATATAGGCACTTCGGGGTGACT
>DAOTTT010000326.1:0-3878 GCA_034437635.1 Anaerolineae bacterium
ACCCAAGCGTCGGCTTGCTCTGGTTGATCCCAATTAGGGATAGCAGGCACATAACGCCCACTGACCGCCAGCGCCGCATGGATCAGCGCGGCCATACCACTTGCGGCGAAGGTATGACCAATGCTCGCCTTAGCCGTGCCGATGGCCGTTTCCGGCGTGTTTGTGCCCCGGTATGCGGCGGTAATCCCCTGGATTTCGGCGGTGTCTTCCGCCGTGATGCCGCTGGCGTGTAGTTCCATATAACCGACTTGCCCCGGTTGCACCCCGGCTTGATCCAGCGCGGCCCGCGCCGCTTGTTGTACCGCGCCCGCTGTCGTATCCTGCGCGATGCCCAGGCCGTCAATCGTCACATAGGCGTTATCCCCGGCACAAACGGCACGGGTGAGCACAACCACGCCCGCGCCTTCACCGACCACCCACCCGGACGACCGCGCATCAATGCCGGCCACCGGGTCACCTTCATGCAGCGGATGCGTCAAGCCGCGTGTGAGGACGCTTTCCAGGCTCCCGGCCAGGTCTACCGCGCCGAGTACCACCGCATCGACTTCGCCCTTCGCCAGCATCAACCGTGCCGCGTCGAGTGCGCGGTAGACGCTGCTTTCTTCCGTAGAGATGGTATACGCCGGGCCGCTGAAATCCCACAATGACGATACCCGGCTCGCCACCAGATTACCGATGTAACTGGTAAAGTGATTGACCTGCGCCGGGGTGAGCAAACTATCCTTCAGCAGATCACGCAAGGTGGCCTCTTGGGTCGCGTCGAGTTGAATACCCGCGTCATCAAGCGCGGCTTGCAACTTCCAGTTGAGATCAGCACGGGTACGGTATTGATGCAGCGCCAATTCCGTACCCATCGCCACCAGTACCGCCACGTTTTGCCCCGGCTGTAAACCCGCGTCACGGATGGCGTTATCGGCCACCTTGAGCAAGAGCAACTGCTGCGGGATCGGCTCATCTGCCGGGTTCGGCGGGATTTTCATCGCGCCAAAGTCAAAGTCGAATGTGTCGATATACGCCCCTTGCGGGATCGCGTCCATTTTAAGCGTCTGCCGGATGAACGGCTGCTTTTCCAGCTCTTTCCAGCGGCTCTCCGGCAAATCACGGAAGGCGGTTTCACCGTCGAAGGCCGCCCGGCCTAATGCGTCCAAGCTGTCAAAGCGGCCAAAGTGCGCGTCCATGCCGATGATCGCCAACCGCGTTTGTGTATCGTCCATATGTTGAGTCATGGTGTCCTGTTGTGTACTATCACTGAGAATGAGATGGGCGCTAACGCCACCAAAACCAAAAGCATTAATCCCGGCGTAGCGCGGGGCCGTCGTCCACGCAATCGGCGCAGCCGCGACTTGTGGTATCAGCGGCGCGGTTACGCCCACTGTCTGCGGGATTTGCCCATGTTGTAATGCTAAAATGAGCTTGATGAGGCTTGCCATACCCGCTGCCGTCATCAAATGCCCCACGTTCGATTTTACGCTGCCAATCGGCGGGTGATCGTCACCAAAAAACGCCCGCATGGAGCGAACTTCCGTCGTATCCCCGCGCGGCGTGCCGCTGGCGTGGCCTTCCACATAATCGATACGATCCGGCGCGTGTTGCGCGTCCGCATACGCCCGACCTAACGCCAGAAGTTGCCCGTCACTGTTCGGGCGCAAAATATGCTCGCCGCTGCCGTCATTCGCCAAGCCAATGCCACGTATTACCGCGTAGATATGATCGCCATCGCGCAGCGCATCATCCAGGCGTTTGAGCGCCACCATGCCCGCGCCTTCCCCGGCGATGAGGCCATCGGATTGTGCATCCAACGGCAAGCTCTCACGGCCATCATTCGGGAAGCCGCCCAGGTACGCGAAGCCCATATTCACGAATAGCGGGTCCGCCGCGCTGACCGCCCCGGCCAGCATTACATCGGCGCGGCCTGCGTTCAGGTAATCACACGCTAGTTTGATGGCATACAGCGCCGCCGCGCACGCCGCATCCAGCGTGAGCAACGGCCCGCTCAAGTTAAGCGCCGCCGCGATCATCGCCGCCGGGTGTGCTGTCGGGGTCGCCGTAGCCGGAGCATGGGGCAAATCCACCGCCGCGCCAAGCAAATCTCGCAGCGCGACGTTAAGCAGCGCCGTATGCGCGGCGGTATATGCAGGGTGGACGTTGCGCATGGGCAACGACAAATTCCCGATGATAATGCCCGTGCGTGTAGTGGAATGACCGTCTAAAGCTGCCCGTGCGACGTGCACGCCCCACGCGACCGCATCCGGCAGATCACGCAAGGCCGCCGCGTCGAGCGCCAACCCCGCCGGGTCAAGCGTCCACGATGGGTCAAGCGTGCTGCCCTTTAAAAAATACGAGGTGTCCGCACCTGTGCCTTGCCATGCCTGCGCCGGGCCGCCTAGCTTGGCATCCGGCAAGGGCGCGACGGTGCGCCCGCCACTATGCAGCAAGCGCCAGAACGCCGCCGGGTCTTCCGCCCCAGGGAACAGACAAGACAGACCAACAATCGCTACCGCGTTCACAGCTTACCCCAATACAATCGGCAGCTTATTCCGCCGGAACAGTTGGTTTAAATTCTTGCTGATGGTGATCTCCGAATTGCGCACGACTTGATACAGCAAGGCGTTTTCATCGTGGATATAAATGGTCGTCACCAAGCCGGTCGGCGTAGCGTTGTGAATATCCAAGGAGACATAGAAGACATCGCCCCAATCCGGCGCGGTGTAATACTCCCCGCCGCCACTGCGCAAGGGCAAGCTCCCCGCGCCATAGCGCCATTTAGCATAAATCCCCATCGCTTGCAGGCCAATGTCCGTCATAAAATAGTTAAACTGCACCACCGGGAACTGCCCTTGATAGCGCGGCGGCACCACTGGCAAACGGCACTGCATCGTCACACGCGCATTACTGATGTTCAGCACGCGCTCCACACCCTTAAAGGCAAACCCATGAAACAGCGTATAATCATCGTAGAACTTGCTACCGGGGATGTCTTCGCGCACCGTTAAATCCATACTGTCGAACGGCGGGCGCGCCGGGCGCTTGGGGACTAAGCCCATCCGCGAGCGATAATGATAGCGTGGCAACTTCGCCCCCGGCATCTGACTGGAAACGGTCATTTCCACTTCGATTTCTTCCGCAGATTTGGATAATTCTTTAATCTCCATCACGTATTCCGGCGCGAGTGTGTCATCAAACACCACCCCTTTTAACACGCGATAATCCGCAAACGTAAACGCCTGATAGCCCGGATACAAGCCCGCCGCCGTGTTGCACATCCAACTAAAGGCACTCGCCATCGGCACGACGGCCTTACCATCGACGACGTGATCTTGCAAAAAGGGGCTGTCTTCCAGCTTGAGCTTACGCCGCAGGCGATACTCGCGCAGGTCGTCCGTCATCGTGAAGGACTGCGGCGCGATGCCACTGCCGACGACGATCTGCACCGCGTCATCACCGGGCACGCCCGCCAATTCTTCGATGAGCAAATGTGCGCCCACGTTGACCGGGATCACCTTAATGTCGTTTTCTGCAAAGTAGGCTTTAAGCTGCGGCGTGACCATCCCGGCATCCCAAGGCCCCCAGTTAATGCTGACAACGTGCGTCTGAGGATTTTGACGCTTGAAGATATACGCAGCTTTGTTGAGCACCTCGTTGGCGATGGCATAATCCGCTTGGCCGGTATTGCCATAAAAGCCCGCCACAGACGAGAAAAACACCAAATGTTGCAAGCGTTCGCTAGGGATGGCCGCCAGCAGATTTTCCAGGCCGTGCACCTTCGCCGCGTAGACCATCTCAAAGTCTTTTTGCGTCTTATTTTCGATGAGCTTATCGGCCAGGTTGCCCGCACCATGTATGATGCCCGTCACCGTGCCGAGTTGGGCTTCGCCCTC
>DAOTTT010000327.1:0-6658 GCA_034437635.1 Anaerolineae bacterium
CTCTCTCATTAGCATGACTTCAGTCTATCACTTCAGCCTGCCTACGTCAACGCCTTTTTTTGTAGGTTTAGCATCATGTTTTTCCGATCACGCACCCCGCAGTCTACTTAGTCAACCGTTTGGCCGTCGTCGTCATGATGCCCGTAGGTCGGAACAATATATCAAGCGCAGGGATGAAAGTCAAGCACGACTTTCTATAATTCGTTGCGCCCTTGCAAAGCACGGGTGAGCGTCACCGCATCGACATATTCCAAATCCCCGCCGACGGGCAAGCCACGCGCCAAGCGGGTGATCTTTGCCCCGGCGGATTGCAACGCCTGTTGAATGTACATTGCGGTTGCATCGCCTTCCATACTGGGGTTTGTGGCGACGATGACTTCCACCACACTGCCCGCATTGACGCGATCCACCAATTCTTTGATCTTGAGATCGTCCGGGCCGATGCCATCCACAGGGGAGATCGCTCCATGTAGCACATGATATTTGCCTGTGTAGCTGCCTGTGCGCTCAATCGCCAGCACATCAAGCGGTTCTTCCACAACCATAATGACGCTGCTCTCGCGTTTATTATCACTACAAATCACACATGGATCGTTAACATCGTCAGTGATGTTAAAGCAACGCGAGCAAAAGCGCGTTTTCGTCTTGAGGTCGCGCAGCGCATCGGATAAGTTAGTCGTCAGATGATCCGGCGCACGCAATAAGTAAAACGTCAGGCGGGAGGCCGTCTTGGGGCCAACACCGGGCAAACTACTAAAGGCTTCGATTAAGCGGGTAACGGGTTCCGGGATTGCACGGCTCATAAATTCTCACTCCAAAAGAAAAGGACGTGCCCAAGCACGCCCTGATGTACGTTAGCCGAGCAACCCACCTAAGCCGGGCATCCCGCCCAGGCCACCAGTGATATTTTCCATCCGTTCGGCAGCCATTGTCTGGCTTTGCTCAATGGCCTGATTAACCGCCGCCGTAAGCAGGTCTTGCAGGTCGGCGACCCAATCTTCATCATCTGTGTCGATCGCGTCAGGGTTGAGCGTAATCGACTGTACTCGTTGATGCCCGGTGATGACAATCGTCAATGCACCGCCACCAACTGACACTTCGACGGTTTCATTTTCTAGTTCGGCTTGAGCATCTGCCATATCTTGCTGCATCTTTTGCAGTTGCTTGAGCATGTTCGCGCCGCCACCAGGCAGCCCACCACCTGGAATACCACCTTTACGCTTTGGCATATCACGTTACTCCTTATGCTTCTTCGTCCGTTTCTTAATTTTCTTCTTGCAGTGCTGCTAACATTGCGGAAAGCGTCACGTTTTCCATTTCGGCCTCTGCGAGAAGGTCAAGCTGTCGTTCGATCACATCAAACGACGGCTGCAATCCATGATACAGATAAATCGTGCCGTTATCCATCGCGTTCACAAAACGCGAGAGCAAAAGCTCCTCGCAATCTTGCCCGCAACCAATGTCATACATATTGCCATTCCATAAAACAATCGACAGATCATACTCAATGGCAATGTTAAACAGCGGGTTGGTCACGATGCCCATTGGCGGGCGCACTGCAACCGGCTCATAGGCAAAGCCCAACGCCCGTTCCATCTCATCATACCAGGGTTCAACCTCCCACCATTTGAGATAGCGTTGGTCGTACTCGGTGATGTCGGTATGACTATAAAGGTGACAGCCGAACTCGTGCCCCATGTCATAGAGCTTCTTATAAAGGTCGGCGTAGCCTTCGCTGGGGTTATCCACATTCGCCGTGATCGCCAAGCCTGCCGGGAAGAACGTAATCGGTATATCGCGCTCGGCGTATAATTCGCCAATCTTCAAGGCGATGGCCTCATCCCACAAGTCATCATAAGTCAAGCAGACTTGCGGCAGGTCTTCGCGGCCTTTAAAAATGACGCGGGTCGTCTGCTGTGCGGATATAATCCGCTGTGGCATAAGCAAGCTCATCGCTGCGCCTAAGCCCACGCCCAAAAAGTGTCTACGACTGATTGCCATGTATTTTATCCTTGCTTATCATCCGGGGTGAACTCACCGCCTAATTCTTCAATGCCTGCACGGATCAGCGGATCGTCGGTATTTTCCGCCGCGCCCGTGTTGATCTGCTCCATATTCTCGACCAATATCACCTGCACGCGCAACCCGACCTTATGTACATCCCACAAGGCACGCTCCACAATGTTGAGCTTAGTTGACTCGCCACTCAAGCGTTGATAATACAGTTCATGATCGGTGCAGATATACAAAACATTGCCGTCTACATGATGAACACGGTACATCTGCAAGACAGCCGGCGCACTGGGGTTCAGTTGACTGAGCTTACGCAGCATATCGTTCCATTTTTTCCGCACGATACCCGCGTCGATCACCGGCGGTTTGCCGAGTTCCATCGACGCATCTTGCTGGAAGGCCTGCTTGACCTGCTCGGATGCGGGCGATTGCGGTTGCTGTTGTACGACTTGCTGTACAACGACTGTTTCTTCCGCACTGTGAACGCTGTCGATCAATGCAAGCTCTAAGCTGAGTTGCGGTTGCCACCCACCGCGATAGTCGTTGACAGCCTCATTGAATGTGCGGATAGCGCGTAAAAGGCGCTTACGGTCGATCATATCCGCTTGTTGGCTGTAGAGTTGGCGGTCTTCCGTCGAAGCTTCGACTAAATCCGGGCTGGCCGTCTGCGCTAAAAGCACGTTACGCAAATGCTCCACCACCTGCATTCCGAATTGGCGCGGGTCGCTGCCGGAGTCTACCGCGTTGTTAATCACATGCAGGCCGCGTTGGGTATCTTCTTGTATGAGGGCTTCGATCAACTCTTTGACCGCGCCCGTGTTGGCTGTGCCTAAGATACGTTGCGCGTCCTCAATGGTAATCGTCTCTTGCGGGTCGCTGACGATTTGATCCAACAGGCTGATGCTATCGCGCACGCTACCCGTGCCCTGCCGGGCGATGACTTCCAACGCGCCACGCTCAATGTTCAGGTTTTCGTTCGTGGCGATCATCTCTAAGCGGTCGGTAACTTCGTTTAAACTCACCCGGCGGAATTCAAACTGCAAGCAACGGCTCTTGATGGTACTCGGCACTTTGTCAATTTCCGTCGTCGCCAGCACAAAAATCGCATGGTCGGGCGGTTCTTCCAGCGTTTTGAGCAGCGCGTCGAATGCGTTGCCCGTAAAGCGGTGTACTTCGTCGATGATATAAACTTTGTAGCGGCCTTCGCCCGGTGTAAAGGCGATCTTGTCGCGCAGGTCGCGCACGTCATCCACGCCAGTATGAGTCGCCGCGTCAATTTCGATCAAATCCAAATAACGGCCTTCGTTCATGCTCACACATTGCGGGCAAGCGTTGCAAGGGCGTTGGGTTGGGTCTTCGTGGGTACAGTTAACCGCCTTCGCCAACAGGCGGGCGGTGGTCGTCTTGCCGGTGCCGCGTGGTCCGCTAAATAGATAGGCATGGCGGATGCGGCCTGTCTTTAATGAATTGCGCAGGGTGCGCGTAATATGTCCCTGGCCGATCACGTCATCAAACGTCATAGGCCGCCATTTAAGATATAAGGCTTGTTCTGGCAATGGACTTGTCCTTTTAACTTGTTCTCAGCCTTGGGCTGTGACGCATTTCAGTCTATCACAAGGCTGGATTGCATGACAACCTGAACAAGACAATCGTACGATCTGAGGAGGCGAAACATAAGTCCCGCAGTTATATACAATTGCCTTGAACAAAATCGTGGTTGCTTAATAGCCTGTATACGCGCCAGGCGTTGATGCTTGCGCCGCCTTTTGTGGTGTCATCGCAAAAGCACTATAGATTATCGCACCGAGGATTGCGCCTACACCAGCGCCAATAAACAATGTCAGCGTCCGTAATGAGTCAAGTGAGGTAGCATCGGCAGCCAAACTCTCCGTAATTTCAACTGATGCAAATGAAATTAAGATCCAAAGAATAGCTGTCCCAAATGCTACTGGAATTGACCAGCGTCGATCTTGACTAGAAGAGGTTAAAACATTCAACTCGGAGAAAACAAAAGCCACAATGCCTGCCTCTAAAATGCGAAAGACCCACTCCAACCCTTCACTAGGCGACTCGATAGAGTTAACAAATGGCTGAGCAAAAGCAACACCAGCACATGAAAACCCTCTTTACTTAAGCAGTGATTGATAGAGTACCTATTGATTATACCCATCATTTGACAAAAGCAAAAAATAGATATTCTTACCTGGACTTTATCCATTCTTGAGCAAGAAGGGCCATAATGGGTCAAAAAAGATTTTTAAATCCTTTTCCTGAAACATTGACGTTGCTTATAACCCATAAAAAACTGTAACCACTCAGGTATGCTCTGATTTGCTTACTGCCCCGGTTCAAAATCGGGGGCTAGCCCGTTTACGGGCTTCCTGGCGTTTATTGATTGTGTATCAACAATAATGCTATAATGAGAGTAATTATTTTACCTATAGGATGAATCATGCCTGGATTACCCGAACTTTTAATCATTCTCGTGATCGTGCTCGTCTTATTCGGCGGCGCAGGGCGCATCGCCCGACTGGGCGGGGACCTTGGCTCTGGCATTTCCAACTTCCGCAAAGGGCTTAAGGATGGCAGCGATAATACTGCCGACGACCCCGAAAAAAGCTAATCAAGTTGTGCCAGCAGCCGATTAACCAGCAACTCTAAACGCATCATTTTACGGTGCGACACCCCCGCTGGCACAATCAAGTTATAACTCAATACCTGATCGTTATACCGTTCTACATCAGCGGCGATGGCATTTAGCGTGGCCTGCCAGCGTCTTTCTGCATGATGTTGCTCGACGGCCTTCTGCGCGAGGGATTGCTGAAAGCGATAGGCTTTGGCCGCTTTGAGCAGACGCGCTTTGATGCGGGCGTTAGACCGCTCTAAGTCTTTGCCGCGCATAATCCACTCCGGCACAATCTCGTTATCTTTTAAGATTTTAAAGGCCATACGCTGATCGTCCGGGACATTGTCGTCTAAATTTAGCGGGCGACCCATGCCCGGTAGCCCTTGCGCTTGCGCCTTTTCCAGCATTTCTGTAATCTCGCGGTCAATTTCTGATTGCCAACGTTGATAACGGTCATCCGACGACATTCTTATTTTCTCCTCAATCACATTTGTGATAATATTTACAAATGGAAAAACAAATGTCAAATTTGCTCATTTAACGCTATAATGAGCATTGTTAACGTTTTCTAAAGAGATACGTAACTACTCAGGCTGTTCCAAGAAAATAATGAGCTGTTCAGGAAAAGTCTATATCCCGCATCGGCTCAAAGCCGATGGCTACATTAAATGCTAGGAAGCCCGTAAACGGGCTAGTTAGTCAGCGTGAAAGATCAATTTTATACAGCCCGTTTATGGGCGGCGCATACATGCGCCGCAGTGGGCTAGCCCCCGGTTTTGAACCGGGGCAGTAAGCAAATCAGAGCATACCTGAGTAGTTACAGAGATACAAGGAATAATAACTATGGCGCAGCGCGTAGCACTCGTTATTGAAGATCATGTTGATCTTGCTGAAATCTATAAGATCACCCTGGATATGGCCGGATATAGCACAGAACTGGTGACCGATGGCCGCGAAGCTCTCGAGCGCCTCCAGGGGGATGATAAGCCCGATCTCGTCATCCTAGATATGAACTTACCCCAAGTTTCCGGCCATTACATTTATAAGAAGCTCCGCGCCGACCCAGAATGGAACGTAATCCCCGTGATCATCTCAACGGCCAATACCATTGTCGCTAATGCACTGGCCGATGAAGTCACGGCACAAGATCAGATCGTCGTGAAGCCCGTCAGCCCGCGCAAGCTCAAGGAAATCATCGCTAAGATTGATGCAAGCCGCGCAGAAGAAATTGACGACAGCACCACCGAAAACGCAGCAGAAGAAACAACGGATGCGCCAACATCAAGCGGCAAAAGCGATAACCTTAAAGACGAAAAACAGGCCGAAGACAGCATGAGCAACAACTGATGCGCGTGTACTGCCCGTCCGTGCACGTACCGCAGTAAATACTAGGCCATCCCAAAATGGCAATATTACCCCATACCACACTAAAATAGTGGTGTCATCCGGCGGTGGCGGATAAGCGGCAAAGTGAAAAATGGCATGAAAGGCCGACACACCCACAAAAGCGATGCCTGGGCCGATAGCGGCGACCATAGCCGGTAGCATCATGCCACGAAAGATCATCTCTTCGGCGATGGGTTGCAACACTACCAAAAAGATCAACGCAACCAGCCAGCCGAAAATGCTGACGGACTCCACATCAAAGCGTAGTAATTCGGCAGATGCCAGCGTGCGATCACCAACGATGACCCACCCAACCAGATCGAAGAAGACAGCCATACCCAAAGCAAACGCCGCCACCACACCCAAGCGTGTGCCATCTGCCCGTAAGCGCAACGCGGCGACCTCCTCCGGCGAGCGCATCCGCGATGCTACAACGACGATAATCGTCAACGCCATGCCGATGCTCCAGCCAACCAACAGCGTCACTGACGTAGGCTCTAGCAGAATTTCCACCAGGGTAGACCCCAACAAGACCGCGACAAACATCCCGATTAACACGCCAAAAGCGGCCATATACGACCAAGGCGGAGCCGGTTCCTTCGCCAAACGTTTAAACATACACGACTCTCATGG
>DAOTTT010000328.1:0-3371 GCA_034437635.1 Anaerolineae bacterium
GGGGGGGGGGGGGGGACTGGTGCCGCGTTGAGGCCATCGCGGGTGCTGCGGTTAAAGTAGAAAAAGGTGTCATCTGGTAGTAGAACGGCGCTATCCGGCGTGAAAAAAGGCACCTCGCTGGAGAAGAATGCGGCTTCGTCTTCCAAAATGCCGTAATCCAAAATGGAGTTGAGGGTGCCTGCGCCGATATTAAAGTAGTAGGCGCTATTATACGTTGCGGTAGCTCCTTGATTGTTTGTGGCGATAATCAAGCCGGTGCTGTCGAATGTCCACTGTATGCTTGCAAATTGAACTGATTGTACCCAATCCGGTTCTTCTGTGCGTAAATTATCACCTGTCAACAATGGAATCGCGGTCCCACTGGCGAGATCCAAAAGCCATACCCCGGACTGACTAATGTCATTTTCGTGATTGACTGCATAAGCTAAGAACAGCCCACCAGCGTCAATCTGAGTTGGGCCATAGGCTACATCTCTAAAGCTCACGGCCAAGTCGCCGCCATTACTAATGTGGTTGATGGTTGTTACAAGCTCTAAGTTGGTAGGGGAGATGGTAATGGTCTCGTCAATCTGCGTGCTGAAGCCAAGCTGGATTTCACTTTCTACACTAGCGTTATATTCCTGCACAGCAACATCAATAGCAGCTTGGCGCTCGTCAAAGCGGGCGACTAATTCATCGCGTGTGATGCGTTGGACTTCATAGGTCGGGCTAATGCCCGCCGACGTGACATTGCGAAAGAAAAGCAGGCTACCATCAAATGAATTCCACGTCGGGAGAATGTCAATCAAGATAGTATCGTCAATACTAATGCCGTTGATCCCGTCATCGGTGAAGTTATGAAGTAAGCGCCGTTGTACCTCATAAATCCAGATGTCCGTCTCATCCCCAGAGCGGATATTTTCCTCCGTAAAGGCAATGTATTGGCTATCCGCAGACCAAACCAAAGCGCCAAATGAAGCCATTGACTCCGGCGTGAGATAGCATTGTGTAGCGTTCGCATCGAACTGATAAACACACAAAATATCGGTTACAAAGTTGTTAAACGTTTGCCGGAACTGTCCATAAAAAGCGAGGCTGCGTGCATCCGGCGAGATTGCCGCTCCTCCAATAAAGAGATATTCACTGCTTGTCCAATCAGTAAATTGGTTAAGGGGGTAAACATCAAATGGTGCGTCTCGCACAACATCTAGGATCGGTTCTGCAGCACGGATTTTATTGAGGTCAAAAATCTCTTGTGCTTGGACAGAAAACGCCCATAGGACGCTTATAACAGTCACGATAAATATCGTTTTTCTCATTGCGTTCTCCAATATGCTATATTAACGACAATAGTCATTTTAACAAGTTTTATCAGCTTTAGCCCAAACATCCTATTTTAATGAGTCTCGGATGATAGCTAAGAGAGTCTTGTCTCTCTTATCGAAAATTCGGCTTTCACAAAGATACAATTAGATTAAGAAAGTTATAAGAGGTTCGTCCAATGCAAACAGAAGATCCATATAAAGGATTTGAAGACGCAGGACAGCACTTGATAATGCAAGCGCTAGATGCTGCTAGCTCTGGCGTGACCATAGTGGATGCCTGCGATCCAGAACAACCATTAATTTATGTCAATGCCGCCTTTGAGCGGATTACCGGATATAACCGTGAAGAAGTCCTCGGTCTCAACTGTCGCTTTTTACAGGGAGACGATAATTTACAGATGGGCGTTGTTCATATTCGGCAAGCACTAAAAGATGGTGAGTCGTGTCAAGTTGTGATCAGGAATTATCGTAAAGATGGGCAGATGTTCTGGAACGAACTCAAGATCAGCCCTATATTCTCTGATGATGGCGAACTGACACACTTTATCGGTGTGCAGGATGATGTCACCCAACGGGTTGAGGCAGAACGTGCGCGGGCAGCAAGTGAACATCGTTATCGAGTCATATCAGAAATGTCCTTGGATTATGCTTTTTGCCTGCGTGTTGAGCCTGACGGTACGCTCAAGCGGGAATGGATGACAGATGCTTTTGAAGCCGTGACCGGATATACGCCAGAAGAAAATGAAGCTAACGGCGGTTGGCTTAACCTCATTCACCCAGATGATTTGAAATATGCTCAGCAGATGTTCAAGTTGCTTTTGGATACCGGCACTATCCCTGATCTAAACTACCGTATTATCACGAAATCAGGTGAAGAAAAGCATATTCAGAGTCACTATGTCGTAGAGAAACATCCTTCGACGGGTAAAGTCCGGCGTATTCATGGCATTGCTCAAGACGTAACGCAGCAAAAAGACATCATGCGCCGCCTACAATCCAGCGAAGCACGTTTCCGATCTGTTGTACACTCATCGCCAGATGTTATTTACACGCTTGATGATGAAATGCGCTATACAGGCTTATATGGTCAGTGGGTTAGGCAGCATTTACCTGATGGACAGCATACGTTCATCGGTCAACAACAGACAGATCATATGTCGGACAAAGCTGCCTTAAAACATATCAAAGCCAACACATTGGCCTTGCAAGGACACCAACACACATTTGAATGGGAATTTGATCTTGGCGATCAATCCTACGACTTCCAAACGACGGTATCCCCTTTGCGCTCATCGAAAAATGAAATTATTGGCATTGTTGGCATCGGGCGTGATATAACCCGACTGCGTGAACTGGAGCAACAACGTCTGGACAGTGAGAAAGAGAAAATTGCTTTAGCCAAAGAACGTGAATTAGTGGAGATGAAACAGCAGTTTATCTCGATGGTTTCGCATGAATTCCGCACACCGCTTTCGATTATAACCTCGGCAGTAGACCTTGTTTCGCGCTATTATGATCGCATGGATAAGATTGAGATTGTCAATAAAGTTAAAAACGTCCTGCCGCAGATCAAACAAATGACAGACATGCTTGAAGATGTTCTATTGATTAACCGTACCAACAGCGGCATCGTCAGTTTTGAGCCGGAAGCTGTAAACTTGAAGAAAATGCTTCAGGGTTTAATCGATGAGGTTAAAATAGCGGGCGATTACCATCATCACTTTAAATTGTCGATGTATCATGTACCGGCAGTTGTTAAAGTGGATTCTCAGCTTTTACGACATATTCTGATTAATTTGCTGAATAATGCTGCGAAGTACTCTCAGGAGGGTACATTTGTTCATCTCTATGTTGAGTATGACGAAGATCAACTCACATTTACTGTCCAGGATATGGGTGTTGGCATCCCTGAAGAGGAAATAGAAGATCTTTTCGAGCCTTTCTATCGAGGGAGTAACGTGAAATCCCAATCAGGGAGTGGGCTTGGATTGGCGATTGTCAAGCACCTTGTAGATTTACATGGCGGTCAAGTTAATTTGTGCTCCGTTGAAGGGCATGGCACCACCG
>DAOTTT010000329.1:0-7028 GCA_034437635.1 Anaerolineae bacterium
GCGACTGTGCATCTTGCGGCGGCGTATACAATAATTATGCGGTGGTGCAAGGCGTTGATGAAGTGATCCCGGTTGATGTTTATGTGGCCGGGTGTCCGCCAAGGCCAGAGCAGTTGATGCACGGTATTTTGACGCTGCACGAGAAAATTCGCGGCGAACGCATCTCCGACTGGGCCAGCTAAGCGACACAATAAACGATAGATAACAAGGGTGGGGGAAAATTATTCTCTCGCCCTGATACGCTTTAAGACAAGGACTGTGTTTGATGAAAATTCCAGAAGCTCTTGATCCGGTAGAGGCGCTTAAGGAAGCCTTCCCGGAGGCGGTACAAGATGTAAAGATTTTTAGCGATGAAGTGACTATTATCGTTGAACCGTCGCAAATAGAAGCGATCATGCGCCACCTGCGCGATACCCCCGGCTTAATTTACAATTATATTTCTGACATCAGCGCGGTGGATTATTATCCGGATTATGATCGCCCGGAACGCTTTGGCGTGTCGTATCATGTTTACTCCATGTTGTATAACCGCCGTTTGCGCATCAAAGTTTTCCTCGCGGAAGAAGAACCCGTTGTGCCGAGCATTGTCTCAGTATGGAAGGGCGCAAACTGGTTAGAGCGTGAGGCTGCGGACATGATGGGGGTCGAATTTAGCGATCACCCTGACCCGCGTCGCTTGCTCATGCCGGAGGACTGGCATGGTCATCCTCATCGCCGCGATTATCCGCTAGGCTATGAGACAATACAGTTCTCGTTTAATGCTGAAGAAATCACCAAGCATAAGCCCAAAGCCTTAGAATAGTGAGGATTTAACGTTATGGCGAATATGGCGATGACCTCTAGCGAGGGGTTAGAACAAATTGAAACCAGTGTGGAAGAATTACGCGGCCTCGTCTCCGAGCGAGCGATGAACGGCGAAACCATGTTGCTAAACATGGGACCGCATCACCCGTCAACGCATGGGGTGTTGCGTCTGCTGTTAGAGCTTGACGGTGAAGAAATCGTCACCTGCCTGCCGGATATTGGCTTTTTGCACACCGGTATTGAAAAGAACATCGAAAGCAAGACCTACGAAAAAGGCGTTACCCTGACCGACCGCATGGATTATCTATCGCCGATGTCGAACAACATGGTGTTCTGCATGGCGGTCGAGAAACTCACCGGGCTAGATGTGCCGGAGCGTGGACAGGCCATCCGCGTGATGTGCTTGGAACTGTCGCGCATCGCCAGCCACTTGGTTTGGTTGGGGACGCAAGCGATTGACCTGGGCGCGATGAGCGTCTTCCTGTACTGCTTCCGCGAGCGTGAGATGATCCTCGATATGTTCGAGATGCTCAGTGGGCAACGCATGATGGGGTCTTACTTCCGTCCTGGTGGGGTATGGCGCGACCTGCGGCCAGAGTTCATGCCTGCGCTGGAAGAATTCCTAGAAGACTTCCCCCGTCGTATGGATGACTACGAAGCCCTGCTGACCCAAAACCCGATCTGGCTTGATCGTACACAGGGTATTGGCATCATAGAGCCGGACGAAGCCCTATCGCTTGGCCTGAGTGGGCCGACGTTGCGCGGTAGCGGCGTGAACTGGGACATCCGCAAGTCTGCCCCATATAGTGGCTACGAAAAGTACGAGTTTAACGTGCCTTTGGGCGAACACGGCGATGTGTATGATCGCTTCTTGTGCCGTATCGAAGAAATGCGCGAAAGCATGAAGATCATCCATCAGGTTAAAGATAATCTGCCGGATGGTCCCTTCCGTTCAGAAAATCGCAAGTTCGTGCCGCCGCATCGTGCGGAACTCGGCCAGAGTATGGAAGCGGTCATCCACCACTTTAAACTGTGGACAGAAGGCTTCTCCGTGCCAGATGAAGAAGTCTATGTCGCTATTGAAAGCCCGCGTGGAGAAATCGGTTGCTACCTGCACGGCACCGGCGGCAACAAGCCGCGCCGGGTGCGCTTCAAAACGCCATCCTTCATGCATATCCAGGCGTTAGAACACATGGCACCGGGGCACTTCATCGCGGATATGGTGGCGATGATCGGTAGTGTGGACATTGTATTGGGCGACTGTGATCGCTAGACAAGGACGAATTATGGCTAATGTGCTCGTAGAAAAATATGCGGATCGCATCGAAAAGCACCTTGCGAAGTATCCAGATAAACGCTCCGCTGTGATGCCCCTGCTTTATATCGCGCAGGAAGAATACGGCTACCTGACACCCGAAGCATTAGATCAAGTCGCGGAAGTGTGCGAGATGGACCCGACACAGGTGAAGTCCATCGCCGGGTTCTATACCATGTACCGCGAAAAACCGAAGGGGCAATATTGGTTGCAAGTCTGCACGGACTTGCCCTGTGCGCTCAAAGGTGCGGATCAATTCTATAAAGAATTGCTGGAATTCCTGGAAATTGAAGATGGCGGCACCACAGAAGACGGCATGTTCACCGCTGAGCATGTGATGTGCTTGGCTGCCTGTGACCGTGCGCCGATGCTACAATGCAATTTCCACTTTGTCGAAGACCTCGACATGGACAAGATGAAAGACCTGCTTGAAAAATGGCGCAACGAAGCGAATTAGCAGATTTATTGTAAGTAGACAGGTCAAGGAGTTAACTTAAGATGAATATCATCCTTCGTGAAAAAGACGTGCCGGACATCCGCGAACTGGATGTTTACCTGAAGAATGATGGCTTTGAAGGGCTGAAGAAAGCCCTGAGCATGGAGCCAAGCGCCATTATTGACGAAGTGAAAGCCTCTAACCTGCGTGGCCGGGGGGGGGCGGGCTTCCCGACAGGCGTAAAATGGAGCTTTATCCCGCAGAGTGAGCCGATCAAGTATGTTGTGGTCAACGCGGACGAGAGCGAGACAGCGACCTTTAAAGATCGTCAGATTATGGAAAACAACCCGTATCAGATGATCGAAGGCGCGTTGATCGCTGCGTATGCTATCCGGGCTAAGGCCGTGTATATTTACCTGCGCGGCGAGTTCTGGGACATCGGCCATGATCTCGATGAGCGTATCGAAGCAGCACGCAAGAAGAACCTCGTCGGTGATGACATCCTCGGCAGTGGGTATTCTTGCGAAGTGTACATCCACTTGGGCGCTGGCGCGTACATCTGCGGGGAAGAAAGCGCCCTGCTCAACAGCCTAGAAGGTCTGCTTGGTCAGCCGCGTGTACGGCCACCGTTCCCGGCACAAAAGGGCGGCGGTCTCTATAAGGAGCCGACCGTTGTCAATAACGTCGAAACATTGGCAAATGTGCCGTATATCATGCGCGAAGGTGCAGATACATACAAGAAGATCGGCACGGAAAAAAGCACCGGCACGAAGGTCTTCTGTGTGAGCGGCCATGTGAACAAGCCCGGCAACTACGAGTTAGAGATGGGCAAGCACACCTTCCGCGATCTCATCTTTGAATTCGCGGGCGGTATCCCGGACGGCAAAGCGGCTAAAGCGATTTTGCCATCGGGCGGCTCTGGGCCAATTGTGCCGACAACTGATGAAGTGTTGGACACCCCGCTGACCTACGAAGACCTGCAAAATGTGGGGACAATCTTAGGATCGGCTTCCGTGATGGTGTTGGATGAAACCGTTGACATCACCTGGGCGGCATCCAAGATGACCAAGTTCTTTAAGCACGAAAGCTGCGGTAAATGCACACCCTGCCGCGAAGGAACGTACTGGTTAGATAAGGTCATCGACCGTATCTTAGCTGGCAAAGGGCAACCGGGTGACGTTGAACTGATAAACAATGTCGCGGCCAACATGCAGGGGACGACTCTTTGCGCTCTGGGTGAGTTCGCCGCGAACCCGATTATTGCGACGATCAATCACTTCCCTCAAGACTTCCATAGTCACATCGAGGGTAGCGAGATCGAGCCAGCCCAGGCGGCAGGTGATTAGAACGATGACGGATACTGCTGAACATCAGCAGTCTAGTTGGGCGGATGATGGCGTTGAACAAGTGCCATCGTCCCCACCAAGGCCGTCATTTTGGCGGCGACTATGGCCGACCGCAGCCGATTTACAGGCGCGACATGCTGATGCCTTGATGGAATTAGATGATGCGATCGCCCTGCACCCAGATGCGGCTGTGAACTACGCTTTGCGCGGTGAATTGTATTTAAAATGCAAAAATCCTGCGCTGGCCGCCGATGATTTTGAACGCGCCCTTTCGCTTGTGGCGCAAAGCATGGAGAATAGCCCCTGGGGGCTGCTCGACCAAGCCATGCAAGATCGTGCGCGGCGTGGGCTAAAGCAAGCTGCGCAGCGTTTAAAGAACCAAACCGGCCAATCATTGGCTGATAACTCATGAGCGCATCCTCCGTTATGTGCTCTTTGACTTTAAGAGAGAGACATTTGGAGAAACTTGAATGTCGGAGAAGATGGTAAAAATCATCATTGATGATGTGGAGTACGAAGTCCCGGCAGGTATGAACCTGGTGGATGCCGCTAAATGGTATGCCAGTAATGATGTGCCGGTGTTCTGCTATCACCCCAAGATGGACCCAGTCGGTATGTGCCGTATGTGCCTCGTTGACTTGGGTATGATCCAAAAAGACCGGGAAACTGGCGAAGTGCTGACAGATGAAGAGGGCAACGCGCAAGTGCGTTGGTTCCCTAAGCTGCAAACTGCTTGCACGCAAATCGTCAGCGATGGTATGGTCGTCCGCACGGATACCGAAAAAGTGGTCGAAGCACGTAAGAACGTGCTGGAGTTCCTGCTGACGAGCCACCCGCTGGACTGCCCGATCTGTGATAAGGGCGGGGAATGCCCGTTGCAAAACCTCACGATGGAACATGGGCCGCAAACCAGCCGCATGTATTTTGACGACAAGATGAAGCTCGATAAGCATGTGCCATTGGGCGACTTAATCTACTTGGATGAGGAACGCTGCATCCAATGTGGGCGTTGTGTGCGCTTCCAAGATGAAATCGTCGGCGATGATGTGCTGGGCTTCCACGAGCGGGGGCGCACGCTGCAAATTATCACCAATAGCGATCCCGGCTTTGACACCTACTTCAGCGGCAACACCACCGATATTTGCCCGGTGGGGGCGCTGACGACGGCAGACTTCCGCTTTGGGGCACGTCCCTGGGAGTTAACCGAAGTGCCGAGCATCTGCCCGCACGATGCCGCAGGCTCAAACATCAGCTTGAGTATGCGTTTGGATCGTGATGCAGGTGGCCGCGCTATTATCAAGCGCATTATGCCGCGTCAAAACGAGTATGTGAACGAATTGTGGATTTCCGATAAAACGCGCTTCGGCCATCACTTTACCCGGAGCGAAGATCGCCTGCAAAAGCCGATGCTCCGCAAAGGCAGTAACTTGGTTGAAGATAGCTGGAATACGGCGATGCAGCAGGTTCTCGACGTGTTGAAATCCGCTGATGGCGATGTCGCCGCGATTGCAGGTAGCCAGATGAGCAACGAAGACCTCTGGATGCTGCGTGGTTTGGTCACGGGACTGGGCGGGGAACGCCTGGGCGCATGGCCGCCCACCCATGCTGGGGCGGATCTGGTGGCGCAAGTCGGCGTTGGTGAAGGCACCAACTTAAGCGATCTCAAGGCCGGGGATGCTGTGTTAATTATCGCGTCTGACCTGGAAGAAGAAGTTCCGATTTGGCGTTTACGCCTCAAGCAAGCGCATGATCGCGGTGTGTATGTGGCCGTCGCCAATGCCCGCAAGACGCGCATGGACGACTTCGCCGCTGCGACCCCGCGCTATGATTACGGCCAGGCCGCGCACTTCATGAATGATATTGAGAAACAAGCGCCAGAAGTCGCGCAGAAATTGGCCGATGCTGAAAATCTGGTTATCGTCGCCGGTGCGGAAGGTCTCGCGCTGGAAGGCAGTCGTGCGCTGATGCAAGCCGCTGCTAACTTCCTCGTCAAGACCGAACACGTCGGCAAGGCTAACAACGGCCTGATGTCGCCGTTCCCTGGGCCTAATGGCATGGGCTTATACTACACGGGCTTCTCGCCGGAAGCGACACAAGACATCGCCGCGAACCCGCCCAAGGTCTTGATCGTCTCCCAAGCTGATGTGCTGGCCGATGACCCCGACGCAAGCGACTGGTTGGATAAGGTCGAGCAAATCATCGAGCTTAACCTGTTTGCAACCGCACTCAGCGAGAAGGCAACGGCGTTATTGCCGATCCAGAGCTTCGCCGAGCGTGACGGGACGTTCACCAATGGTGAGCGCCGCGTGCAACGCTTCTATACTGGGCAAGGCCCGGTTGGGGAAGCTCTCCCGGCGTGGCAAGTGTTCAGCCGCATGAGTGCCGCACTCGGCTTTAGCCGCGAGAAGATGTCTGCGGCGGCGGTCATGCTGGATATGACCAAGAACATCGCAGAATTTGACGGGATGCGGTATAAAGAACTGTCCCGCATGGAGCGTCAATTCCCGGATATTAGCGGTGAAGATATGTATTACGGCGGTACAGCCTATCAAAATAAGGGCGGCTTAGGTAAAGTGGTTCCATCCGTCGCGGATAAGGGCGAAGTAGTCGCCGCTGGTGAGGTGAGCTTGCCTGATGTGCCGGATGCTGCGGGCAAGATGTTGGTCGTCCCGACGACACGCCTCTATAACCGCCAAGCCACATTCCGTCCATCGGTACTGGTGCATCCGCGTGTGATGGCTCCGTTTGTTGAGATCAACGCGGCGGACGCTGACAAGCTCAATATCGCCCAAGGCGACGTGGTCGAAATTAGCTTTGCGACGGCGCAACCTGTCCGCGTGCGAGCGCATGTGAACGGCGGCGCACCGGAAGGCACACTGGTCTTGCCACGCCACTTAACCGAAGAAGCGACCCCGATGGTGCCGGTGGCCGCTGACATTAGCAAAGTATAGTAAATCGGGTTGGCCGGGTGTTGCTCGGCCAACAACCTGTTGGACTGAAATCATTCTTTGAGGGAACCGTCAACGACCACCCGCTGAAGCGGGTGGCTTGCGGGAAACCGTAAGCCCATGTTGACCAGCCTCAGCCATGCCGAAGGGCAAGGGCTACGTTACGGGCGAATACATAG
>DAOTTT010000330.1:0-4955 GCA_034437635.1 Anaerolineae bacterium
TAGGAGATATGCGGCAATTCGTTGAACTCTCGTTATAAACACCGTATAATGAAAAAGGGGTAGAAAGACAATCCTCAATTGAGGATATGTGCGTGATTGATCAATTATTTATAGTTGGGTGCTACATCCTGCGGTAACCCATACCTTCATCCCTTTATGGATGCGACACTCAGGTGATCCACCCAGGAGCCTCAAATTTATGGCAACAGTCGATTTTATCTCCCGAATTATCGGATTATTTATATTTACCTTCTTGGGGGCGCGGTTCGGTGTGGATGCTGCCGAAACTATATCGCTCCCCGCTGACGCAAGCGCGACGATCTTTGGTTTGGTCGGCGCGTTGTTTGGTCTTACCCTCACCCCTTGGGTCAGCGTGCGACCACTGGCCGCCCTCAACCAGGACATTAAAGAGATGCCCATCGACCGCTTTATCATGGCGCTTGTCGGTGGTGCAATTGGCTTGGTGCTGGCGTTGTTGCTGGCTTATCCGCTGTCGCTTTTACCGCCACCGTTTGATGAACTGCTGCCGCCGCTGGCCTCTGTTTTGGGTGGTTATCTCGGCGTGACGGTCTTCCGCGTGCGGGCAAAGGAAATCTGGGACTGGTTGGGGCGTGATAGCAGCGGCTCAACCCGGCGCGTGCCGTTCCAGGCGAGTCGTAAGCTGCTGGTGGATACCAGCGTGCTGATTGATGGCCGCATCGTTGATATTGCAGAAACAGGTTTCATCGGCGGGTCGTTAATGATACCGCGTTTCGTCATGACAGAATTGCACCAAGTCGCGGACTCGCCCGACCCATTGCGGCGCAACCGGGGGCGGCGTGGTGTGGATAAGCTCAAGGAATTGACCCGCAGCGAAGTAACGCCGGTCAAGATCATTGATGATGACATCCTAGAGATTGACGAAGTGGACGATAAGCTGGTTGCGCTGGCCTTAGACTTGGACGCATCGCTCATCACGAACGATTATCCGCTGGCGAAAGTGGCGGAAGCCCAGGGCGTGCTGGTGCTCAATATCAACTTGCTGGCGAACGCGGTGCGCTCGGTTTATATCCCCGGTGAGCGCTTCCCGTTGCATATCATCCAGGAAGGCACGGATGAAGGGCAGGGTGTGGGCTATCTGGATGATGGCACAATGGTTGTCGTGGAAAACGGCAAGCGGTATATGGATCGCACCATCCGCGTAGAAGTGACCAAGCTCATTAATCGGCCAGCCGGTCGCATGATCTTCGCAAACCCAGAGAACTAACTTGATGGATAATACACATATCATCGCACGGCAACCCACAGGCAACCCGCAACGGTTGCCGTTGCTATTTATACATGGTGCATGGCATGGCGCATGGTGTTGGGATGCGCACTTTTTGCCTTATTTTGCAGAACACGGCTATGCTAGTTATGCGCTAGATTTGCGCGGGCACGGCGGCCATTGGATCGACGCGCCAATGTGGTCGCTCACGGTGGATGATTACGTGCAAGATGTCTCGATGGCCGCCGCGCACATCGCCCAGGCACATGACGGCCTGCACCCGGTGTTGATCGGTCATAGCATGGGCGGTTATGTGGTGCAAAAGTACATCGAGCGTTTTAGCGTGCCGGGGGCGGTGCTGTTCGCCTCTATCCCGGTGATGGGCACCTTGCCCTTGACGCTCCGCTTGCTGCGCGATTATCCGCTGACGACGCTCACATCCGGGCTTGGGGTGCGTGGGTATCCCTTCGTCAAGCAGGTGAACCGCGTGCATACGCTGTTTTTCTCTGCCGGGATGCCCCGCGAAGAAGTCGCCGCGTATCAGGCCAAGATGGGCAACGAGTCGTTCCGTATTTTGCTGGACGCGGGGCTGCTCAAGCGGCCACGCCCGCACGCGGCGAAGCTTACGTCGCTTTTCGTCATGGCAGCGGAAAGTGATGCGGTTTTCCCGGTGAGCGAAGAAGAAGCTACCGCACGCGCCTACAACGTCCCCTTGCATGTGGTGGACGACATCGCCCACGATATGATGCTTGAGCATCAATGGCAGCGTTCGGCGGATCCCATCTTAACGTGGTTGGCAGGGCTTAAAACAACACCGTGATGTTGATCTTGCCGACGGTAATCACTTGATCTTGATAGACCAGTGTGGGGCGGTTGGGGCGCAGCTTGCGGCCCTCTAAAAATGTGCCGTTGGTACTGCCCAAGTCCGTCACATAGAGCCGCTTATTGACGATTGAAATGCGGGCATGGTTCCGCGAGACGCTCAAGGCTTCTTCGCCAAAGTCGCTCAGGTCTAGCTCGATGGGAATGGTCGTCGTTTCGTCTTGGCGGCCAATGGTGAAGTATTGCCTGCCGCGCATGTCGATGCTGCCAGCTACGCCGCTGACGATCATATGGATTTCTTCGCGGTCGCCGAATATCTCTTGCTTGCTCCCGCGGGAAAGATGGGCGATCGCCCTGCGGATTTGGTTACGGGGCACGCGGTCGGTCTTGGGTTGGGGCACTGTCTGACTATTTTGGCCCAGTAGCCAGCTTTCCGCTTCGTTTACGTTGAAGAACAAGCGGCTGTATTGGTTGCCCATGTGGATGCCGTTGCTGTACGCATCCGCAATTTGCCCGGAGATAGACTCCGACAGCACCAACGCGAGACGGGTGCGGCGACGGGTGCGGTTTTCTACCATGTCTTGATACTTGGCGTAGCCGGTGCGTGTGACACCGACGTTAAAAATATCGCCTTCGGTCAAGGCCATCCAATCCAAGCTGACCGTCGGCGGCGATAGGTCGAATAAAAAGTTATATGCCCGGTTGGGCAACCATGTAGAGACTTCATTGAGGAGGTCGGCACTCCATGCAAGCGCCAAACGTGATGTAATAACACGAACACGATAGGCAAGGATGAGTTCATTGTAAAGCCACTCACGGTAGAGTTGCGGGTAGATTTCTGGCATGGTATCATTCCCAAAATTTGATCTAAGAACATTTTATCAAAACGTGTAAATTCGCACAACAGTTTGATATACTTTTTTTATAAGTTGCATTCACCGGAAAGCCTGTCCTAGATGAATAAAGACATCAAAATATTTATCAATTATCGCCGGGCGGATAGCCCCTGCTTTGCCGAGCGCGTCCGCGATTGGTTTACGTTGACGTATAAACGGGAAAACGTCTTTATGGATTTTGACGCGATCCCGCCGTTTGTGAACTTTGAAGAGTTCATCATCGCACAAATCCGCAAGGTGGATGTGGTATTGGCGATTATCGGCCCGCAATGGCTGGAAATTTTGCAAGAGCGCACCAAAGACGACGATACCGATTTCGTCCGCTTGGAACTGCGCTCTGCGTTGGCGATGAATAAGCTCGTCGCGCCTATTTTGGTGGAGGGCGCATCCGCACCGGACCCGGACTTGCTGCCGGAGGACATCCGCCCGATTATGCGGGCGAACGCCCCCCGTTTGGACGGTGGCCGCCAATTTTTGGATAACATCGAGCGTGTGGTGGAAGCCCTGCCCATCGCGTTAGCGCAGCATCAGGCGCTTGCCGCAGCACGTCCGAGTGAAGCCGAGAAGATGATTGACCCAGTGGCGACCATGAACTTTCGCCCATCTGCGGAGCCGATCGTACCAATCACCGAGGAAGAAGTCAGCGATGTGATGTTTGAAGACGACATGTTTTTAGACGATGTGGGCGAAGCCAATACCGAGA
The DNA here is from genome assembly GCA_034437635.1 of Anaerolineae bacterium. Taxonomy (GTDB): domain Bacteria; phylum Chloroflexota; class Anaerolineae; order Aggregatilineales; family Phototrophicaceae; genus J038. Next base: position 3,668 of record DAOTTT010000330.1, read on the forward strand.
TTTATGGCGGCCTGGCAACGCTGGAAGTCGAGCCGTTAACATCCAGCGAACTGCCGCCGCCTGCATTGCAAGCGCCGCCTGCACCCCAAGCACCGCCCAGTCGCGAGAAGGCCACACCGCCGCAGAAGATGGTGCGCATTGGTTACGCTCCGTCGGACGTTAATCATGCGGAAACTATGCGCGATGCGCTCAACGCGCAGATTGATAACGCCACCTTTTCGCTGGCGACCAGCGGCCAACCCATGCACGCGGACTTAATCTTGCTGTTGTTGACATCCAACAGCCGCCAAGACCCCGCCGTGCGCGATCACATCAGTTGGGCACACAGCGCCAACATTCCTATTTTGCCTGTTTTAATGAAAGGTGATGCCGACAACGTCGCACCTTATGCCTTGTCGCTCAACCAGATGATTGACATGCGTGAAACGGATGATATACCAGGGATGGTTGAGGCTGTGCGAATGTACCTCTAAAGACGTAATGCACAGATGGCCGACTTAATCGCGGGCGTTGGCAATTGCGTCGTATAGCGTGTCATAATCATACGTGCCTTCATGCAACACCCCGTTGATGAAAAAGCTCGGTATGCCGGATACGCCGCTTGCTTCGCCGTTAGTGCGGTCGGCTAGGACGCGCTCGGCATAAACGCCACTGTCTAATTCTTGGGTAAATCGTGCCACATCCAAATTTAAATCGCGGGCATAATGCACCAGGTTTTCGTGTTCTAATGCATGTTGATTTTTATAGAGCATGTTGTGCATCGCCCAGAACGTGCCCTGTGCGGCGGCGGCTTCTGCGGCTTCCGCAGCTTTTTGCGCGTGCTCATGGACTTTGTGCAGCGGAAAATGCCGGAAGACGATACGCAGATCATTCTTAAGCACGGCCTTTAGCGTTTTGACGACGGGCACGGCCTTCGCGCAATACGGGCATTCGTAATCGCCATATTCCACGAGCGTAACGGGCGCGTTCGCGGGGCCTTCGGTGTGGTCGCGTGCGCTGATGGCGGGGGTTAAGGTATTTTGCTCGGTCATATACTCCTCTGATATAGTGCAGCGCGTCTGCATAATGACTCCATAAAATCGGACTCTCATAATATCTTATCGTGTGTTGACGACCTTGTATATAGCCCAAAATTTAGGGTGTGCGTCCTTGATTTCTACGCGCCGCTTTTTATGATAGCATGATATATATGGGGTATCTGAAACCCCAAAATCACCAAAAGGCTACGCCATGACTATTCAATTGATATGGGATGAACCCGTGCCCAACTGCATCACATGGGAATTTA
>DAOTTT010000331.1:0-3891 GCA_034437635.1 Anaerolineae bacterium
ACCCCCCCCCCCGCCGTGAGCATGGTGCCGCCTGTCGCCGTCACAGAGAATGTATACTGTTCCCCGGCTTGTACCGTAATGGGGTCTTCAAACGTCCAGGTATACGCCTCACCTAGCAGATGGTCGTTAGCCGGGAAGATACCCTCATCTTCCACCATGCCGATGACATCACCCGCCGCGTCGATAACCTCAATGCGGATTGTGCGGGCATTATCGCTATATTCCCAATCCGCAATATATTCGCGTTGGATTTCATCTCGTGCAAACGTCGCGTCCAGCGCAACCAGATGATAAGCGTTAACGCTGGATATTGTACCGCTTTGTGTCGGTGTGAACGTCCGCGTGACGGGCACACCATCGCGCAGGCGGCTCGCTTGATGCAGCGGATATTCGCTTATCTCGACGTTGCTTGGCACAAACCGCGCATTGAAGAAATCAATGTTAATCAACGGCACGTCATCGCTTACGCCGTCTAAACTCATGTAAAAATCACCGGGGATGCGCTCCCAGGTATAATGCCCGGCTTGGTTAAAGGTCGCCATGTTGCGGTAGATGTTGTTGAACATCATACCCCACAGCATGGTAAAGCCAACCACGCCGACAAAAGCAACCGCCGCGCCGACTTGCGCTAAACGCTGCTGCTTGGCCCATGCCCCACGCACCATACTAACGACCATCCACGCAGCAAAGATCGCCATCGGCGCATACAGCGGCAGATAATAGCGCATGGACATCACCCACAGCCCACCCGCGAATACGAAATAGACGGCCACCCACACCGTTAAAATCAAATTACGGGTGGCATCCATCTTACCGCGCACCAAGCGCCACGCTGACCACACAAAGCCGAGCCAGCCCATCAAGCCCATAGCAATGCCCATACCCCATAGCACCATGTTGCTAAAGGAGAACAAGAACGGTGTCCGGTTGACCCATTGCCAATTGGGGGGCGCTTCCCACTCACCACCGACGTTAAATTGTGCTTGCTCCAGCATGGATAAAAAGCGGTCGTTTAAGCCAACGCCCAAGAAGCCCGGCCCCGTAAACGCATAGGGATTACCCACACGGAAAGCGATAAGCGCGACCAATGCCGCCAGGATACCGCCAGCCAGCGGATTATAAAAATGCTGGCTGCGCTCACGCCAGGGCACCCGCTGATCGAACGCGGGCAGCATCCGCACGAGCACAGGCACCGCCAACACGAACGCCAGCGGCGCAACGTTGATGCGACTGGCAACCGCCGCGCCGACCGCCGCACCGAACAACGCATAATCCAACATGCTGTTCGTATCAAACAGCCGCACCATAAAATACAAACCCAACACGACAAATAAATTGGTGATCGCATCCGCCGTGCCAAAATGTGCTTGTTGGATCGAAAACGGCGCAAAAGCATAGAGCACCGCCGCCACCAGCCCCACCCATTTACCATGCAGGCGCAGGCCGATTAAAAACGTTAAAAGAATGACGATGCTTTCCGCAATGCCGGAAAGCGTGCGCCAGATCAGCACAATGCCGTCAAATTGCCAATAAAAATCTTGGGTGCGATCCACCATCCATTCGGACGCAGTGTGTACTATAAAAAGCGGCAACGTGCCGTAAGAATAAGTTGTCGCTAGGACGTTTTCAGGATTATAGGGTGAGCAATCCGCATCAAAAAACGACCCACGTCCGTTTGTCTCCGGGTAATCAGCACGGCATTGATTAACACGCTCCATGTATGCCACACAAGCCGGGTTTGCATCCGCACAGGTGTGCAAGTCGCCGCTAATGCGTGGCGCGACATTCATCGTTAAGTATCGCTCATCGGGATGAAAAGGCGTGAAGTCCGACCAATTGATGCTCATCAAGCGGAATGACGTACCAAAGTAAACGGTCAACGCCAAAAGCAAAGCCACCAGTACATCGCTCATGCTGATGGAAAAGGCACCTAAACGAAATAGCGGACGTTTAATCTGCTTTACAACACTACTCATGCGCTACCTTACTACATCACTACCGATTACTTAATACACGCCAACGGATTATTTTCCTCACGATGCAGGGAAGCAGGCGCGATCTGTCGCATATGTTTGCACAAACGCATCAAAATCTACCGTACCTAATGCCGGTACACGCATCGTCTTAAAGTCATGATTCGGGCTGTTGCTCGTCACCACCCGGTCGATCACGCCATTGGGGAACCATGTCAGCAGTTGGTCTTCCGTCTCCGGGTCATCATAATGATAGAAGAACAGCAAATCTTTCTCCGGGTCGAGCGGATACGGCGCATCAACACAATAGGCCAGGTCGTTCATCTGGTTCGGCACGTTGACCTCAATATCGACAATGCCGTTCGGCCAGTCCATCGCCCCGGCTTCTATGCCGATGATCGTGTAATCCCACCAAGTCGGGTAAAATAGCATAAAGGCGTTGCCAAAGCTACCGTCAGCACTCGCGGCAAAGTCACTGAGCATCTCACCGGGGATGCTATACGGCCATGTGCGTGTGCGGTAATTCTCGCGGTATTCGGTGAAGTACGTGTTCCAATTGAATACCGCGAGAATTACCGCACACGGTATTCGGTGAAGTACGTGTTCCAATTGTAGGAAAGCGAACTTAACAGCACCAACCCGGCAAAGGTCAACCCGGCCAACGCACCCCACCGCTTAAAATGCTGCAATATATAGAAAGCCAACACCAACGGCAAAGCCACCAAGATAAACGTCGGCGGGATCGCGCCACTAGCGCGGGTTGCGCTAGGGTTCTCGTTGACCATCGCAATCGACAACGCCGACGGCAACAGCATCACGAAGATCGCCACCGGCAAGAGCAAATATACCGGGTCCCGTGTGCGAATCACCAAGCCCACACAGGCCGCCAAGCCCAAGATCAACAAGGCCCCGGCGTAGGGGTCAAGCTCCGGCTCGAACGGCAACCCGTTGATCCACCCTTGATCGCCGCGCCAATGGAACATCAGCAGCGCGTTACGCACATTGCTGGTCAATTTGGGCAAGTTATCACCAAAGGCTGTCAGCCGTTCTTCCAGGGTAGCATCTCGCACACGAATGTTGCCTGCCTCGTCCGTATCTTGGATGACATCATCACCGAAAAGCCGCCCGGCGCTCCGCATCCAGAACGACTCCGGGAAATCCGAGCTAAAGCGGAAAAGCGGCACGAAGATCACAAATGACACCAGCACCAACACCGCTAAATTGACCGTCAAGCGCAGGCTAAAGCGCCAGCGCAACACATTATAGACGAGGCCAATACCAACCGCTGCCAATACCAAAACGGGCATCATCCGCACGGCTTGATACGTATAAAGGCCGAAGCCCAACACCAGCCCAGCGGCGATAAAATCACTGCGGCGATAGTAGCGCAGGCCCCGCGCCAAAAAGCCCAATAGCAACGCCCCCACCAACGGCGTTAAGACGATGCGCAAGGCCAAGCGTGTAATCGTCACATGCCAATAACTCACGGCGATAGCGCCCATCAAGGCCAAACCCAACCACACCCCAAAGCGCGGATTTTCCCGCCCGGCGATCTGCTTACCAAGCCAGAACATCACCGGTAATGTGATGATGCTTTCCACAATCGCCAGCAGCATCAACGACTCATGCGTCATACCCTGCCCCGGCAACTGCGAAAAGAGCGCCATCGCGTACATCTGGAAGCCCTCGCGCCCGCCGTTATTGCGGAAGAAAATATCGCGGTCGCCGTCCAGAACGCGCTGCGCATCCAGCAATTTTTCCTTGTGGTCGCTGGTCATCTCCGGCGGCATACCACTCACATCATATAAACGAAAGCCAATGCCGACGACCATCAGCACAATAAAAACCACTTGCACCCAGTTCAGGCGGATTTTGAGGCCGTCACCGTCAAACCACCCGTTTGATTTAGCGACCACCG
>DAOTTT010000332.1:0-4423 GCA_034437635.1 Anaerolineae bacterium
CCCTTGTTAGCGTCGCTCACTGTGCAGATTGGCAAACCGCGCCTGCTGGATAACCGTATCTTCCCCTTAGAAAGCAACGATAGAGACGGCCTAACCGCCACACTCGGCGCAATAGAAAACGCCTCATCGTGATGATGAGGCGCTTCCAACAGACCGTTTTTAGGGAGGGAAAAAACGATTATGCGTTTTCAGGAACAGCTACCGGGTTAAACTGGACATCCAGTTCAATGGTAATGTCTTTGCCGACCAGTACGCCGCCCGTTTCCAGAGCTTGATTCCAGGTCAGGCCGAAGTCTTCGCGGTTGATCTTGGTGCTGGCTTCAAAACCGGCCACTTCGACACCCCAGGGGTTTTTACCTGTGCCCAAGAATTGCACATCAAGCACGACGGGCTTGGTCACGTCGCGGATCGTCAGATCGCCGTGTACCTTTGCCACGCTGTCATTTTCAACTTCTACGCTGATGCTCTTGAAGGTCATCGTCGGGAAGTTCTCGACTTCAAAGAAATCGGCGCTGCGCAGGTGATTGTCGCGGTCGGCTGCACCGGTGCTGATACTCGCCACTTGGATTGTCGCGTTAACGCTAGAATTAGCGGGGTTATCTTGGTCGAAGTTCAGTTCTGCATCAACATCGGTGAACTTACCACGCACTTTTGTCACAACCATGTGCTTGACGACAAAACCAACGTTGCTGTGTGCCGGGTCGATATTCCAGTTAGCCATTACCATCTACTCCTCAACGTGTTGTTATCCTAAGTGGACTTTCGTCCGTTTTAATATACGGACTATAGTCCACTTATGCTATTTTGTCGAGTTAGAATAACATAAGAAAAAGATAAGCAGATGTTTAAAGGGGTAACTACTCAGATATGCGCTAATTTGCATGCTGCCCCGGTTCAAAACCGGGGACTAGCTAACCGCAAAGCCCGTAAACGGGCTAATACAGCCCATTTATGGGCTTCCAAGAGTTTATGTAGCCATCGGCTTTGAGCCGATGTGGGCAATATACACCTTAGCTGAGTAGTTAATTCAACGGGGCTATTCGGCATTTAGCCGATCACGCGATTTAGGGTCTCTTGTATGCCATCGTAAATACGCTGTGGGGTGTAGTTGAGCGTGTGCAATTGAAAGTGGATCGTGTTCACATGCAGCATCACATAGAACGTATCACTTAGGAAGTCTATATCCCCGGTCACGTCCATTTGTCGCAAGATGTTGCGGATAGTTTGCCGCCACCACAGATGTGCGGGGAGTTCGAGCGTTATCGCTTGGCCGGCATCCGCGCCCGCATAAAGCAAATTTTCATTGCGGATGACAAACGTCGCCGCCTCCTGCAAAAACCAGCGCAAATTCGCCTCTAAATCATCGTTTGTGCGCATCCGCTGCAAGACGTTATTTTGCATTTGACGTTGGTCTTCATCCAATAACGCATAACACAGGTCAACCTTGTTCTCAAAGTTACGGTAAAGCGTGCCTTTGCCGACCCCGGCTTCCTGGGCGATTTGCGTCATGGAGACGGCTTCGACATCATCTTTATCGAACAAGCGGCGGGCGGCATCCAGCAAGCGACGGTGATTACGCAACGCATCCGAGCGGGTGGGGCGATCGTCTTGGATAATGAGGTCGTCGTCTGGTTCAAACATGATGTGCGTCTTTGGATTTGTTAAACAGGGCATTCTATTACATCATAGCATGATCCAACATAACCTGGATACCTTAAGGCATCCAGGTTTCCAAAAAGTCGCGGCTGTCAATCCACTCACCGTTGACCGTCATCTCCCAATGGAGGTGCGGCCCACTGCTGCGCCCGGTGTTGCCTGTCACGCCGATAATCTGACCACGAGTGACCGTCTGCCCGGCGGTGACATGAATTTGGGAGAAGTGCGAATACCCGGAGAAAATGCCATAACCATGGTCGATAATCACATGATTGCCGCGAATATCCAGCAGTCCCGCATACGCGACCTTGCCTGATCCCATCGCCATGACGGGCGTACCCACTGGGGCGCGGATGTCCCAGCCCGTGTGCCGTGCTTCCGTCGTCCCGTTGAACACACGGAATGAGCCAAACGGCGAAGTCGTCTCCGCATTGACCGGATATTGGAAGCCATCTTCTGCCCAAAGGCGTTCTGCCGTGTAAACGGAAAAGATGCTATCCAGCCGGGCAAATTCTGATCGCTCAACCATCGGGTCGATCAAATACCCGCGATCACCGGGGACGTTGACCTCTTGACGGATAAACCCGCCCAAGGTCACATCGACATCGCCCGTCATGGACACGGTGGGGCCATCCCCGCGCATCGCCTGCACCGTAAACGTATAAGTGCGGCTGGCGGTTACGTCCATGCCGACGACGACCAAGCCATACCATGCCCCGGCGCTATCCGCGAAGAATTCAGTCGTTTTGTCGAAGAAGCGCAGCCTTGCCCCGATGATGTCATCCCCGGTAAGGCGCAACAATCCTACGCGGCCTTGTTGTAAACGCCCAAACAGAACATCAAGCGTTAAGCCGTCTGTGGTAATCGTTTCAAATGGTGGCGGTGCATCACTCGGCGCGATAAAAGGCGTTGGTTGAGGCGGCGGTGTCGTGGGGGTGGCTTCTTGCGCTTGGACGGATGACAACACCCACAGCAAAACAACGATAGCAAAGATCAATTGACGCATCTTAATCACCTGGGGGTTGCGGACGGTAGCGGCGTTAATGTTGGTACGGGTTCAATGGACTCGATGAATTGATCCACACGGAACTCGACGGTATCCAAGATCGCTTGGAGTTCAAACGGTGCGTCGCCATCCATCGCTTCAATCGGCTCAGCGTACATATAAAAGGCGAAGCTCAGGCCGTCTTGTGTCAGGCCAAAGAACCAACCGCGTGTGTCTGTGGTTTCTTCGCAACGATAAGCGGAAAAGTTCGCTCCGGTAACAGTGAGGTCGCCAATCGTAAACTCGCGCTCCACATCCGTGCCCGGCACACAGTCCGAGCCGATGACAGCCAAGCGCAACAAGCGCAGCGCATCCAAGTACGGATCAAGAATGACTTCTTGCGTTGCCGGGTTTTGTGTGCCAACAGTCTGGAAGCCCCACAGCGCGATGATAAACCCCTGGCCGCCACTAACTGGCCCCGTGTATAGCGTGTACGGGATGACATCAATCGTCATAATGTCTTGGATGGCAATCGTCCGGTTGAACGCCTGCCAATCATCCGGTAATTTGATGACAAACGGCGGATCAAGTTCTTGGCCTTCCGCAGCTTGTACCGCTAGCCGGAGTTCTTCCGTCGCTTCTGGTTCGACTGTCGCGGCAGGCGGCGCGAATAAATCCGCCGGGGATACCGGCGCAGGTGTCGGCGTGGCCTCTTGTGCGCCAGCCGGTCGCGCCATGCTGATGACTATCATCACAAAAATCAATGCTGCTCGCATAGTGATTCCCCTGGGTTAACCTCAAATGTTCCGCCTAGAATGTTAGTATTGCCTTCCGCATCGCGCAATGCCGGGAATTGCCCATCACCCAACGATCGGTATACGACCAACGTCCACAAGTAGCGTCCGGGCGGCATTTCCAGCGGGATAGCGATCTCGTGGAAGTCGCCGACGACCTCGCCCGCTTGCCAACGCGACGTAGGATACATGCCCATCACCAGGTTTTGGATGTCATGTTGCGCCACTAATGACCAATCTTCACGCAGAATTTGCAGCGAGATCGAGTAATCATGAGGAATAGCGTCCAACGCTTGCCAGTAGACCGTCAGCGGGGCGTATGTGCCCGCCGCATAGACCGATTGCGCCATATCATGCCCCATGAATGCAAGGACAGCATCGCCATCCTCATCATAGAGCGTTGTTTCCACAGGCACGATGTCCGGTGGAGCCGTCTCGCGGGGTGCATCGTCTAAGCAGATGAACGCACCCACATTCGACGGATGCCTTCCATCATCTATAGGCAAATGCCGCGCTAAACAAACCGGGCGATCAGCGTAATCGATGTATCGCTCGATAGGATAGACGATGGTTAAATCAGGGCGGCGGTCTTCCACCTGTTGCTCATACCATAGGATGGTCACCCGCATCACCGCCGACTGTGCCCGGCATCAATGTGCGCCAATAGGCGGCCAACAAGGCGACAAATACCCCTAATGCGATGAAAAGCCCTGTGCGTTTTTGTAACATAGAAACGGACATCCTACGAACATCGCCCCAACTATACATCAGCGTTTAGGGTGGCACTAGGCCATCTCCGGTGAGATCCTTTAAACTATGGATCAAGTCATCGCATATCAACGGGGTGTTCGTCTCAAAATGAGTCAACGACCACCCGCTGAAGCGGGGGGCTTGCGGGAAACCGTAAGCCCATGTTGACCAGCCTCAGCCATGCCGAAGGGCAAGGGCTACGTTACGGGCGAATACATAGGCACGTCGGGGTGACGCT
>DAOTTT010000333.1:0-7034 GCA_034437635.1 Anaerolineae bacterium
ATCAATTTTATACAGCCCGTTTACGGGCGGCGCATACATGCGCTGCAAGTGGGCTAGCCCCCGGTTTTGAACCGGGGCAGTAAGCAAATCAGAGCATACCTGAGTAGTTACCTAAAAACCAAGAACTAACCAAAGGTTGCTTTTATGAGTGATGCACAACAAGAATTACCGCCGGAGTTCCAGACCGATTTAGCCAGTGGGTTGAACGATCAAACCCAACCCCGACATGCAGAACCCGACGATGACGGGCTGCGCGGCCCTGGTTGCATCATCTGGACGTTGGTGATGATTTTTGGTGGGTTGATCGCCTTAGCTATCGTCGTCTTAGCGGGAGCTGCGGGCTGGACAGACGGCCAACGTATCGCAGAGCGTAATATCCAATCGACATCGGCGGCTTTTGCGGAGCGTCAATTGCCCGCCATCGAAACCAACGTGGCCGACCTTAACGATGTCCTTCTCGCAACACGCATCGCCTTCTTAGAGACGCAAACGCCGGGCATCCCCCAGGTGAACGCGCTCCAAGTCACGGCGACCGCCGTCAGTATGAATGTGGCCGCCACACAAGCTAACAGCTTTAACGACCAACTTTCCGCCATAGAAGCCGACCTCGCACGCGGTGATACCAGCGCCGCCGAGCAACGGCTCGCCTTTTTAGCGACGCAAACGCCCGGCGTGCCCAATTTAGACGCTTACCAAGCGACCGCAACCGCTTACGCCCAGATCACGCCGACGATCACACCATCGCCGATGGTCGAGCCGACCGCGACTACCACACCGACCACCAGCGCCGCAACGGGTGGCGATACTGACGATGGCTTTGACCTCAACGCATTACTGGCCGAAGCCCAAGATCAAATCGCATTTGGTCAATTGGAAGACGCAGAAAACACGCTTGATCTCATCATCCGACTTGACCCAGACTACAACACACAACTTGTAGAAGGGCTGATGTTTGAGGTGTTGACACAACGCGCACGCCAAGCCTATCAAGTCGATCTCGGCAGCGACCCGACGCAGACCGGCTCTTTAGCGGAAGCCGTCCGCTTGACCGATCGCGCCGAAAACTACGGCACACCGTCCCAACTGGATAACCTGCTCTATGAGCGTGACATCGCCAGCTTATACCTCAACGCCATCAGCGCGGTAGAGGCGAATAATCATGGCGTGGCAATCCAACGCTTACTAAACGTAACCAGTTACCAAAGCACATACAAAGGCGTTAATCTCAATCGGCTGTTGTTTAATGAATACGTGGCCTATGGTGAGGCGTTCTTCCAGTTTGACCGCAATTATTGCCGTGCGGAGCAGCAATTCACAGCGGCGCTGCAGCTCTTTAACGATGCCAACGTGAGCAGCCGTCGTGATACCGCCGCATCGTTATGCGAACAAGGGCAGCAAGCGCCCCCCCCGGCACAATTACCCCCAGGGGAGACCGCTGTCGCGCCGATTGGCGTGCCAGGGACTTAAGCTCCATTAAGACAGGCTTATGTTCTCATAGATGACTCATGTTTGCTTCATACCCGGCTTACGCTTCCTGTTTATCATTATTGTAATTTAGAAGCGAACTTGGTCGGATTGTATTGATCCCTCTTAAGTGGTACGAATGTGTCGTTAAACCAAGTTCGTAGGACATGAGAATATTGATCTGGTTCTAGCGTCACCGGAATTACTCATGGTCCTTCCCTCTACTGGCCGTCCGTATGTCCCCCCCTCATGCGGACGGTCTAGTTTTCAGGGTATCTTCCGCGATAAGTTGGCCTTCTGTCAATGAATTGATATAAATACACATCTCCCAAGGGATTGCTACGCCGTCCACACTGATCGACTCATCGCTTAATTCAACGCCTGTATTACGCACAATCGCCGCCGGGGTTGCCTCTGCCGTCTCCCCCATGACCATCTGCGCGCACACACTGATTGAATCCGCCACGCCGATCTGCGTAACCTGCATCGGGTTACCAAATAAGTCAATTTTGCCCCTTTCATCAACGACGGGTTTAAAGCCTGCCGTCGCCAACGCCAGCCCCATCGTGCCGGTGCGCCCCGGCACCAACCAGCTATCGGTTAAAATCACGCCAATTTTGACGTTTAAACGCGCTTGTATAACTTGGCGGATCGTTGCGGTCAGTGCGTAAGGGTCTTGCGGGAAAAGCACCACTTGTCCATTGGGGATGTTAGAGCGATCCAACCCGGCATTGGGGGAGATAATGCCATCTTTAGCCGTAAGCAAAAAGCCGACATCCACGCCGCCGAAGTTGTGCGTGATGCCGCCAAAGATATGATCGGCCTCTTGCACCACCAATTGCGCGAGTTCGGCGTTCATCTTGTAACGGTCTGCGATGTGCTGTGCCTGTGCGCTGACGACGACATCATCCATATTGACGACGCGCCCCTGGCTGATCGCCGCGTATTTACTGCTGATCGCCAGAACATCCCCGGTTTGTAAGGTCTCCCCGGTTTGGTTCATAGCCTCTAGGACGGTATCGACAAGGTTAAATGCAGCGGATTTGACCGGGGCCGGGATGGGAATAGCTGTTAGGTGCACGATGTTTCTCTTTAATATCTATGACGATTGTACAAGGGGCTTAGCGTAATCTTCAGTTCGGGAGATTGCAAGCCTTTTGCGCTCCCCCAGGCCCCATAAGATAAGCAAAGCCAGCATCCCGCTTGAAGAGATGATATTCGGTAAAGTTTGTGCATTCATCCGGAGCAACACCAGATGATAGATCGTTAGCACACCATAGGCACTGATGAGCGCCAGCGTCAAGATGGGGTGCGCGATATTTTTAGCGACAATGACAAAGCAGAAGTAGATCGGTGGCAGCGCCGTCGTCCACAGGGTCGAGCCAGAAAGCAACGCAATGGGGATGAAGGCACTATACCCTAAGTCAAAGTGCCGCACATCATCAGCCGGTTGTAGCGTTAACCACACCGTCACACCCAACAACACCGCCAGAATGCCATAGCGCAGCCATGCCTCATTATCCGGCATTGTGCGCGTCGCAAAGCCAAAGACGGATAAATTCTGAAAATCCCCCTGTGGTTGCCCTTGTGTGAACAAGTCAAAAAACAAGGCAAAATACTCCGCCATGAGGTCAAAACCGCCTAAGACGACTTGGAAGACCAAGAGCGACATCCCACCGATGACAACACCCCTAAACACCTGCCAATCTCGGCGCAAGATAAAATAAATAACCAGATAAGCAGGCCATACTTTTATCCACGCAGCCAACGCCAACAACAGCCCAGCGCGTTGATAGGCGCGTTCGTGATAGGATGTCCACGCAGCGGTTAACAACGCCGCCAAGATAATCGTCACTTGACCAATATACATGGCATGGAGAAAGGGGTAGAACAACGGCGGTGCAACCCAAACTAACTTGGACCAACGCGGCGCGACCAACGGCGCAAGCATCCAAGGGATGCTTATCATCGCCATAGTATTCACAGCGAAGAACAAGGTCGCCGCGACAGGCTCGCCCAAGCCAACCACAGGCGCGATCAACTGCGCCAAAAGCGGTGGATATAAGTATACTTTCCCGGCTAAGCCATCGTATAATGGGCCGCCGTCCACCATGGACGCGGACCAAATGTAATAAGCACCAAAATCATGACGATCTGACGCTCCATAAGCAAATGCCAGAAACGCTAAGACAAGAAATGCACTCCATAGCGTGGCAACGGCTAGCCAACCAAGGGAGAAGCCCCCCTTATGTCTCGTCTTCTCCATCATCACCGCGAATATCCCGAACAACTTGCGCGACCTGTGTTCGCGTCACAATCACCGAGTCATCATCTTCATGTGTTAACTCGCCGGGCACGTCCATGTCCCGTTCTTCAAGGAAATCAACGAGGGCGTTGCTGATCTTTGTCGGCGCTTGATCGCCAAATTGATCGCGCAAATCACGCAGATGATCCACCACCCACAAGTACAAGTCCGCTTCGGTGCGGTCTTCAAGCATATCCATCATATTGTACTTGCGGATGAGTGTCAGCGCCGGGCGGTAGACATTGTCATACCAATGGATAGCTGCCTCATTCATCGTCAGTTCACGGTCTGCCATAAACTCTAAAATCGACTTGTGCAAGTAGACGTGCCCTAGCAGATCGCTATAGCGGCTACGCTCACTCAAGCGCAGCGGTTGGTGATGTGGGCGCACAAGCGATAATCTGGACTCTTCTAAAAATGCCGCGTATGCAGTCGCGTCTTCCAAGTCGTTCTCGCTCATACCGGGATGAAGCTCGACCAATGTGGGGAGTTCTGTCACATGCGCCTCGATCATTTTGGATCCAAGCTGACGCGCAACGGATACGCGATGATTGCCATCGCGCACAAAGTACACATCCCCGACCTTATAGAGTTCAATAGGAGGTAAGCCTGTCTGCGCGTTTGCCTGCGCATAAACACGGCTCCAACGTTCGCGCATCTTGGCCCGCTTGGGCAAGAAGTCGCGGGTGAACTCGCGGTAGCGGCCTACGCTCCCCGCGATCTTATCTAAAGGGACATCATGCAATCCCCGGTAACTTTCCTCGCGCAGCCGCAAACGCTGCCGAATGTCTTCAAAGCTCAACAATTCTACGGGTTTACCCCGCAGCAGGTTAAACATTTCTTTCCAGAACGCACGTCCGCGTGCGCCGCTGAACTTACTCATACCTTCAATCATGTTGAAGCGGAATTGACCGTCATCAGTCATGTTGTCGCCTCCTGGGTCGCATTACAAGCCAAATGTGTGTATCCTGTTGCGACACATTCAGAATTCATTATACAGGACAAACGATTAAGTTTTAGTTTGTTTCTATGTAAAATAATCAGGAAGGCATAATATGACATATATACTGGTCACCAACGATGACGGGGTTAAAGCGCCCGGCATCCAGGCTTTGCATGATGCCATGCAGCAATTTGGCCGCGTGAGCGTCGTCGCGCCAGCGGATAATCAAAGTGCTAGCGGCCACAAAAAAACACTCTTTACAGACATCACATCTCATCAGACCACACTCTATGATGATACAACACCAGCACTGGCTATTGGTGGCTCACCAGCGGATTGCATCGCCTTGGCCGCGCTCGGCGCGACCGAATGGCCGCCTCGTTTGGTCGTCAGCGGCATTAATCGCGGCGCAAACATGGGCCAGGATATTACCTACAGCGGCACCGTCACCGCCGCGCTGGAGTCCAGCATACACGGTGTCCCAGCGGTCGCCTTTTCCCTCGACAACCACACTGCGGACGACATCAGCGATTACACTGAGGCCGCACGCATTGCCGTTGCCGTTGTAGAAAAGATCCTACAACATGCCGTTAGTTTACCACCTTTTACCATTTTGAATGTTAACATTCCGTTTACGAAGCATGTAAAAGGCATCCGGCTGACCCGGCAGGGCATCCGTGAATACCGGGACGAACTGTATAAAGCTGGCTCCACCTATCAAATCGTCGGGGAGCCGCCCACAGGCCGCTTAGACGAAGTTGGCACAGATTTATGGGCGGTCGCTAATGACTACGCCAGCCTAACGCCCATTCACCTAGATATGACCGCCCATCGTTTTATGGCCGATCTCGCTGCCTGGGACATCATCACAACTTAATGAACGTTAACTAAACAAAAATGCCCGTATACGCTATAATCGTCCTGTAATTAAATATTGGTTCGATTATTTGAGGCCATGATGAGTATCGACAATGATATGCTGATTAACCCGCTTTCGCCGGAATTCCGCGCAAACCCCTACCCGTATTACGATATGATGCGGATGGGTGCG
Source organism: Anaerolineae bacterium (assembly GCA_034437635.1). Lineage (GTDB taxonomy): Bacteria > Chloroflexota > Anaerolineae > Aggregatilineales > Phototrophicaceae > J038. The sequence goes on from DAOTTT010000333.1 coordinate 5,764, forward strand.
CCGATCTTTTACTTGGACTCGTGGAATATGTGGTTTTGCACCCGCCACGAGGACTGCACCGCCCTGATGCGTGATAATCGGCTAGGGCACGAGATTCTGCGCGTCACGACGGAAGAAGAAGCACAACTCAATAAAATAGACGACCTGCCAGAGAGCCATCAAAAACGCGCCAAAATGCAGGCCAAGTGGATGCTCTTCCGCGATCCACCTAGCCACACGCGCCTACGTGGGCTGGTGCATAAGGCGTTTTCCCCACGTATGGTCAACAAGTTGCAAAGACACATCGAAGCCTGGAGCGATCAACTGCTGGATGCGGCACTAGCGCGAGGTACATTCGACCTAATCGAAGATTTTGCAATTCCGTTGCCAGTACAGGTCATCGCGGAGATGCTCGGCGTTCCACTGGCAGACCGCCCTATGTTTAAGCAGTGGTCGGACGACCTCGCCGGGACGCTCGACCTGGTGGGGGATGACCCCGACCTATGGGAACGCGCCGCCAACGCCAGCGCCGAGTTTGACGTTTACTTCCGCAAGCTCATCGCCCAGCGCCGCGCTGCCTCTAAAGACGATCTTCTCACGGCGCTTGTACAAGCAGAAGATGCAGGCGACACCCTCACGGAAGAAGAGTTAATCGCCACCTGCATCTTGTTACTCATCGCCGGGCACGAGACAACGGTCAACCTCATCGGTAATGGGATGCTAGCCTTGTTCCAGCATCCCGACCAAATGGAAAAACTCAAAGCTGACCCTGAGCTTGTCAAAAACGCCGTTGAAGAATTCCTGCGTTACGATAGCCCGGTGCAAATGACACGCCGCTGGGTGTTGGAGCCGTTCGAGTACAAAGGCAATCACTTCAAAGTCGGGCAGCAAGTCGGCATTATCTTCGCTGCCGCGAACCGCGACCCGGATATGTTCGACGATCCTACCGCATTGGACATCACCCGCCCTAATGCCAATAAGCACATGGCCTTTGGCAACGGCATTCATTTTTGCCTGGGTGCGCCGCTCGCCCGGTTGGAAGGGCAAATCGCCTTTAATAAACTGTTAGCTAAAATGCCCAATATCGCGCTTGTGCCGGATGCGGAAATTGTGCATCGCAAGCAGTATATTTTACGTGGGGTGAAGTCGTTGCATGTGCGCTTTTAGGCCACTATGTAACCAGTTCCGGCGGCAGATGGGTGACGCGGTTAACATACCGCAAGATCACCCGTCCGTTGCTTAAAATATCAATCTGGGTCACGGCGGTGTTGTAATGCCAGAAGTAAAAATGC
>DAOTTT010000334.1:0-19509 GCA_034437635.1 Anaerolineae bacterium
GGCGTTCCCATGACTTACAATTTTCTGCGCCTGGAAGAGTGGGGCAGGCTGTTTAAACAGTTCCAGTTAGCTAAGGTTGAATGCTTAACCTTTAAGTATACCTCTCTGGAACCTGCCGCTCACATCGTGGCAAAATTAGAGTGCATTTGAAGTTAGGGGCAACTTTGCTCAATTCAGAAAATTTGTCACTACTCAGCCTGAACATGCCGCACCGCAGAAAAACTGATACAATACACAACATGAGCGAAAAAATACGCGAATAACTCCGACAACGGGATAAAGAACAGCTCATCAACATCATCTTGGATTTGCGCGGGCAAATTGTCGAGCTTAAAGCGATTATTCAGGCGCAAAGTGAGCGCATTAAAACGCTGGAAGACCAACTTGCGAAGAACAGTCGCAACATTGGAAAGCCTCCAAGTAGCAACGGTCTGAATAAGAAACCCCGTAGTCTGCGTGAAAAAGGCAAGCTGAATTGGTTGCACGTCGCTTCGACACTCGAACTGACTTACTACGGCGTTCATCGCGTTGCTTCGACAAAGCTTTGAAGCTAATCCGCTACCCGAGACACCACCGCCTAAAAAACGCGGACGCAAGAAGCAATCTGCCCCTAAGAACCTTGGCTCTTTAGGATCTTGCGTGGCGAACATACGTTCTGTGCGAAAATCGGCAGAGTGGGATCAGTAATCACCCAAAATTGGTAGACGCTATCGAACACGTCGGTTTTTCGGCCAATCTTCATTCTCGATTAAAAGAACGGGAAGTGAGGAAAGAAGTCTCATCGCTGACCTTGCCAATCTAGAAGACCTTCTTGTGCAGCCTGTGGATATTCCACGTATCAGCGATGAACAGTTAAATGAGTGGATTGAAAGCACACATAATGTACTTATAGGAGATAATGTCGCATTAGCACGACAAGCTATACAACAATTCGTTGCATGTGTAGTTGTAAACAAAAAAACGGTCACGCTTTTCTATACGTTCCCGCTTTCAAGTGTATCTAGGGATAATATTATAGCCCCAACGGGACTCGAACCCGTGTTTCCGCCTTGAAAGGGCGGCGTCCTAGACCGCTAGACGATGGGGCCTTACTTAATGATGGCAGTATAGCAGTCGGCCTAATGACTGTCAAGCCTAAAACCCATTGTTATACAGATTTAATCTTTTCCACAGCATACGTCATCACGCTCTGCTGGCGGCCTTTATAAGATTGTTGACCGATAGGCTCCGCTTGCAGCTTGGCTTGGATGCTGTTATAAGTCGCTTCGGTGATTAAGATCTGCCCGTCTTTTGCGCGATCTTGTAGACGTGCGGCCAAGTTCACCGTATCCCCTACCGCTGTATAATCCATAATTTGTGGTGCACCCACATTCCCCACAACAGCCATACCAGTATGCACACCAAAGTTAATCTTTAAGCGGAACTGCTCCTCGAATTGCTCGTGAAAATACTGCAACGCATCGCGGATTTGCACCGCAGATTGTACCGCCAAAAACGCATGGTTTTCTAGTTCAAGCGGCGTATTGAATAAAGCCATTACCGCATCCCCAATAAATTTATCAATCGTTCCCTTGTTCGATTGGATGACTTCCACAATCAACAGATGATAACTATTGAGAATATTCAGTAAATGTTCAGGGCCTGTTCGCTCGGAGATACTCGTGAAGTTCTCAATATCAGCGAACAAAACCGTCACCTCCTGCAATTTACCGCCTAGCTTGATTGCACTCGGATCACGTAAGATTTGATCCACAACCGTGGCAGAGACGAACCTTTCGAACGTCTGACGGATGATTTGCTGTGTCTCGCGTAGACCGTCCGTTTGTGCTTTCGTGCGGAGCCGTGCCTCAATACGTGCGATTAGTTCCAAAGGTGAGAATGGTTTAACCAGATAATCTTCCGCACCCAGGCCAAATCCCTCAACCCGGTGATCCACCCCAGATAATGCCGTGAGTAGAATCACAGGGATGGACTCCGTCCTTTGATCTTGCTTGAGTTTCTCTAAGACTTGAAAACCTGTCATACCAGGCATATTCACATCAAGCAGAATGAGATCTGGCAATTGTTTTTCTATAGCCGCTAACGCCTGGAAGCCGTCTTCAGCCTTGAGGACATTGTGTCCCATATCTTCGACAATATCCAAAATGAGTTGGATATTGTCAGGATTGTCGTCAACTGCCAGAATGGTAGCCATCGACCGTTTACGTGTCCAAAAATTCTGACAATGTACGCATCAGTTCCGGGAAGTTAATCGGCTTTGTGAGATACGCATCACACCCAGCGGCCAAGGCTTTATCCTTATCACCAACCATAGCGTGCGCGGTTAACGCGATTATCGGTGTAGCTTGAATATCTGGATTTTTTTTGATCTCGCGTGTTGCTGTCCAACCGTCCATTTTAGGTAAGGATAAATCCATTAAAATCAGATCTGGCGTTTCTGACTGTGCTTTTTGTACGCCAACTTCGCCATCCTGTGCTTGGATGACTTCATAATCTAACGAAGTCAGTAAGTCCGTTATGAGCGTCATATTATCAATATTGTCTTCAACAACGAGAATGCGTCTTGCACCCATCACCGCTCCTTATCTGTGCTATTGTACTGTCGCTGTCTTAATATCTGTCGGGAAAGCGACATGGAAGGTGCTACCCTGTTCAAGTTTACTGTTGACCCAGATTGTACCACTGTGCATCTCGACAAGCCGCTTACAAATTGCCAACCCTAGCCCAGTGCCGCCATACTCGCGGGTATGACTACCGTCAACTTGAGAGAACTCATCAAAAATACGCCCCTGCTCCTCCGGCGGGATACCAATGCCAGTATCTTGAATACTAATCACCACCCACTCCCCATCACGCAGCCAACCTAAAGCTGGTAATTGGAAATCACCATCCGAGCGACCATTTTTGATGTGTAAATTTTGCGCCGTCAGGCCGACATGCCCTTCATGTGTGAACTTAATCGCATTCTCCAGCAGGTTATCAATCACCTGACTGATACGATCAGAGTCACCATATAATTTGGGCATATCTTCTTCAATTGACGTTTTAAATTCTAGCCCTTTTTGGGCTATCTGTGTGGAGAACTTATCACGCGATTGTTTTAAGACCAACGTCGTGTCAAAAAAATCGACTGCTAGCTTCATCTTACCAGCGTCAATTTTGTTGAGATCAAGAATATCACTGATGAGCGATAATAATGTCATGCCATTACGATAAATTTTTTCAACGCGATCTTGTTGCTTATCGTTCATTTTGCCATAAACGCCCGTTTGTAGCAGTTCGCTATAACCGATGATTGAGTTAAGCGGTGTGCGCAGTTCATGGCTGATGTTGGCTAAAAATTCGCTTTTATAACGGTTGGCCGCGATCAACTCTTGGTTTAAATCTTCAGTCTTTGATTTTTCGCTGGCTAAATCGTTGATGACTTGCTGCAAACCACGATTAGTTGTGCGCAGTTCGCTGTTTAATTGTTCAAGAGGGTTAAAGACTTGTGCACGTAATAGCGTCCAACCTGCCCACAAGACAGCCAACGTCACCAATAAAATGTCAGCCGGTGTCCGCAAAAAAGCATCAAAGATGTTCGCACTATAGCCCAATATCAATAGGATAGATGGAATGATGAGCGCATTCGATATTTTTTGATCTGAGCTGATAATCACCCAGAAGGTGATACCGAGATAGCCTATAGAAATGACAAACAAAGGATATGCACCATCAAGCAACAAGAGCTGGTTTAACTCATCAACCGTAACGACACTTCCCGTCCAGATAATCGCTAGCGCAATCAACAAGACAACGGGACTAGATAACGTTAATACATTGGCGATACGTCCCTTGGGCACCAAGAAGACAATAACAAAGAAAAAAAATAATGCCGCTGTAAATGCCATTGCGGAGATTTGTAGCTGCAACAATGTTTCCACATCAACGGAAATCCCAATATCCACGACAAGCCGCACCAACGACACAAACGCCCATGTCGTAATAGAGGCACAAAATCCAGTAAACGCAATAGAAGCTAAGTTCCGCGTTGGCTGGATGAGCAACGTGAATATCCACCCAGTTGATATGGAGAGTGCGATGAGATTGATTAGGATGGATGATACTTCCGAGAAAGAAAGATCCATTGGTTTTTTTATGCTCTCTCAGCGAAAATCATTACACTAAGTATAGCATAATGCCCCATCATTCAAAACGATATTGATGAACGATCCCCAATTCATCCAACGGCCAATAACGCAACAACACCTCACCGATGATGCGGTCATAAGAAACCGGGCCAAATGAGCGCGAGTCATTGCTGACATTACGGTTATCACCCATTACAAAATACTCGTCTTGATCCAGTTCCCAGTCTGCATCCGGGCAGTTACGTGCCCGGCACGGTTCGTTAATATAAGACTCATCAAGCAATTGACCGTTAACGTAAACGAGCGTATCACGAATTTCAACAAAATCGCCCGGTAAGCCGATCACCCGCTTAATCAAAGACGGATCGCCAGGATCTGCAACCGGCGAATTAAACACAATAATATCGCCCCGCTCTGGGTCACCCAGTAGATAGTTCACACGGCTGATAACTAAATATTGCCCTTCTTTAAAGGTAGGTTCCATGCTTGAGCCATGCACGATAGAGCGCGGCATCGCCAGTTGCAACAATGTAAACACAGCCACCACAAATACAAGCAGACTGATCGTCTCGCGGATAATCCCGGATTGGCGTAATTGCGGGCGCGGACGCGGCGTAATCTCAGTATCCATACATATACCTAGCGGTTGAAAACGTCTAAACCAGAAAGTAAGCCCCAGTCCGAAGGAGGCCAATAACGAACGAAAACTTCACCGACGATGTATTCTCGCCTGACAGCACCAAAACGCCGGGAGTCTTGGCTATGATTGCGGTTGTCGCCCATCACAAAGTATTCATCCGTGCCAAGCTGCCATACCTCATCAGAGCAGCGCGTCGGCGTGCAGGCTTCGTTGATATAGTCTTCTTGCAATAATTCTCCATTAACGTAAACCTGTGTATCGCGGATTTCTACGGTATCACCAGGCACGCCAATCACCCGTTTGATGTAATCTTCATCAGGGTTGTTTGGATAATGGAAGACGACAATATCACCTTGCTGCGGGTCGCCCAATAGATAGTTCACGCGGCTGACAATCAAATATTGATCTTCGGAAAACGTCGGCTCCATGCTTTGCCCCCGCACGACAAAGCGCACAGTGGACAAATTTACCAATACGTAAATCGTCCCGATCAGCAGTAACAGGTCAAAAAAGTCACGGATAACATTTGACCGACGCAACTGAGGCCGGGGACGATTAGAATAGTCTGGTTGCTCTACCAAAATACCAACACCTCATGCGTTCATAACGTCATCATTATAAGATGAGAGCGGACTTTCATACAATGCCTTATACTAGAAACGCTAACGGGTTGATTGAGGAACAGCATTTGTGGACACAGAAACTATTCTCGTCGTCGATGACACCCAAGAAAATCGTGATTTCGTCGTCGATTACGTACTCAAGCCTAATAATTATCAGACTCTCACTGCCGCTAATGGCAAGGAGGGGTTAGAGCTTGCAATTAAACACAAACCCGATCTCATCATACTGGACTATAACATGCCTGTGCTTGATGGCCCTGGTATGTTGCGAGCCATGAGTGCACGCGGGTTGGATATTCCCGTCATTTTGATGACCTTTCATGGGTCAGAAGATATTGCGATTGAAGTCTTCCGCCTGGGCGCACGCGATTACGTCATCAAACCCTTTTATCCCGAAGAAATGGAAAAAGCAATCGGCAGGCACTTAGCCGAAGGCCGCCTACGCCGAGAGAAAGATGAACTGAATCAGCGTGTTATGCAGGCCAACATTGACCTCAAGGCGCGGCTACAAGAACTCAACATGCTGTACAAAGTCGGTAAACACGTCACATCACTTATCGACATTCAAAAGCTCTTGCTCCAAGTGATGAGCGCAGCCTTACAGATTAGCCATGCCGACCAAGGCGCGATTCATATCGTCAGCAACAAAACATGCTTATGCCGGGTCATCCAGCGGCCAGACGAACACCCCACCCCCACAGACCATCCCACAAAAGACCCACTTGTTGAACAAATCATCGCTAATGGGCGGCCACTGTTAATTGATGAACCCCCAAAAATGCAGCTTAATGTTGATCATATCGCTGTTTATATGCCGCTTATCGTCGGGCAAAAAGTGATCGGTGTGCTCGTTGTCGAACGGACTGAAGCGCAAGCTCAAGGGTTTTCATCCAGAGAAGTCGCTTTGCTCAGTGCATTGAGCGATTATATCGCCATTGCGATCACCAATTCGCGCAATTACGAAGCCCGTCAACACCTTAAAGCACAAATTGGCGATCCCGCATTGCAACCCAAGCCAGCCAGCATCAAGCCAAACCGCCGTGAGGTTACGACGCTTGTCATTGGGTTGCGGCTGAAGCCCAGTGCCCATAAACTCTCCGCACAGATCACCGTGCAAATGCTCACCTATTACACCAAGCGGATTCAATCCATTGTCGAAAAATGGGGTGGTACGCTCATCAACCAAGGCGAAACACTCATCGCACACTTTAACGCGCATACACTCTACCGCGACCATATTCACCGGGCGGCGGCGGTAGCATTAATGGCAATCAACGTCACCCAGACGCGATCCGGCACAGCGTCCCCACCCTTGAGTGTACACGTTGGCTTTGCCAGTGGCGGGGCGACGGTCGGCACTATCGGGAATGCAACCCTTAGCGTCATCGGTGATCACATCGCGCTAGCACAACGCCTAGAAGAATTCGTCGCACCGGGGCAAGTCCTGACAGATGAAGCGATTATCAAGCGATTAGGCGCAACCGCCAAAGCGCATATCATGGGCGAGATGAACGTCCGACGGCGCAAGGATAAAGTCATTGCTTATGCGCTCACCGGGCTTAAACGTTCAGATTAGTCTTTACGCGGGCGGTTTTTACTTTGACGGAAGCTCAAGCGAATAGGCGTTCCCTCAAAGGGATGCTTCTCGCGGATGCGGTTTTCCAGATAACGTTTATATGTAAAGTGCACCAAATCCTTGTCATTGACGTGAAACAGGAATAACGGCGGTGCGGTCTTGACTTGGGTAGCAAAGTAGAGCTTTAAGCGGCGTGTGCCCTTCACTGGAGGTTGATGGCGGCGCACAGCATCGCGCAAAATCTCGTTGAGTTCTGCGGTGGGGATGCGTGTATAACGACTTTCCCACACCTTCCAGGCGGTTTCCAGCACTTGGTGGATGCGTTGCCCTGACTCCGCACTGATGAAGATCGTCGGCGCATAGCTGACAAACTGCAAGCGATCCTGCACAGATTGCATGAACTCATCCATGGTGTGGCTGTCTTTTTCTACCGCATCCCACTTATTGATGATAATCACCAAGCCTTTGTGCTCGTCTAGCACATAACCGGCGATGTGTTCATCCTGTTCGGTGATCCCGGCGACAGCATCAATGACCAAAAGCGCCACATCACAACGTTCAATTGCCTGCATCGCCCGTAGGACGCTGTATTTTTCCACGCCTTGTTCAATACGCCCACGCCGCCGGATCCCTGCGGTATCAATGAGTGTGACATCTTCCCCATGCCATCGAATGCGTGTGTCGATCGCATCACGGGTTGTCCCGGCGACATCACTAACAATCGCCCGATCTTCTCCCAAAAGCCGATTGAGTAAGGTGCTTTTCCCGGCGTTGGGCTTACCGACAATGGCAATCTTTAGATGATCGTCATCGTCTTCTTCAAACGCAAAGTCTGTGGACTCAATACCGCTAATTACTTCGTCTAAAAGGTCGCCTACACCCACGCCATGTATGGCACTGATCGCCACGACTGGCCCCAGCCCCAAAGCGTAGAATTCAAAGCTATTCGCACCTTTTTCGATCGTATCCGCTTTGTTCGCGCCGATAATCACAGGCTTGCTTGTGCGCCGTAAAATTTCTGCAATTTCTTCATCAGCAGCGGTTAACCCATGAATAGCATCAACCACCATCACGATCACGTCCGCATCTTGCAACGCCAAAAGCGCCTGCGACTTGATCTGATCCACAAAGTTGATACTGCCTTCCGCCAACGGTGAGACATCGCGTGTACCCTTCGGTTGATACACTTCAATGCCGCCGGTATCTATCACGTTAAACGTCACACCGTTCCAGTCCGACTCTGCTTGTAAGCGGTCGCGGGTTGTGCCGGGGATGTCATGTGTCACCGCCAAGCGCTCGCCTACCAGCCGATTAAATAATGTACTCTTACCCACATTAGGTCGCCCTACGAGGGCTACCAGCGGTTTTCTTGCCATGTTGATTTTGCTTTTGCCAATTTTCGAGGAATAAATGATGATAGCAGAAACCCCGCCCAAATTATAGGGTTAGGGGTTGGTTGCTGGTGTTTCTTCCGGCGCAGTGAGGTCAATAACCGTAACGGTAATCGTCGCCGGAGTCACTGTGATGCCGTCAACATTGATCTGTGGGTGTGGGACTGGGGCACGAGGTGTGAGGTCATATGTCCCTGGTTCTAGTCCAGCGAGATCGACAATCACGCTGATGTCACTATCAACAAGCCCATCGACAACCGGCTGCGGCCCCGTAATGAGCACAACGGCACTTTCCAAAGGACTATCCGTAGCCAATGTGTCGTCAGCTAAGCCAACATAATCGATGGGAATATTATCAAATTGCCGCGTTGCAGTCTGCGTCTGGATTTCGACAAAAACAGTGATATTTTGATTGCTCAAAATGGGCGCATCCAATCCTTCGGGGAGCAAAACAGGCACCGTCATTTCAAAGCTTTCTGCCCGACCGCTTAGGTCGATCGACTCAGTACGTAGGCTCGTCACATCACCCAACTGTTCCCGTGTGGCCTGCACAAACACCGTCTGCGGCTCGTAGCTAATCGTACCAACCGTGTACCCACTGGGTAGCAAGTTATCTTCAAAGCGTGGCACCACCGTTAAGATCGTCACACCTTCGTTACGCCGTATCTCAACCGTAGCTTCTACCAATTGCGGCTCAACGGTCACGCCGGAGACAATATCCCCGTCCGCATCCACCGGATGCAAGCGCACATCACCATTAAAAACATCACGCTGGTCAGACAAATCAAACTCTGCTTGTGCGGCGACTACCCGTTGTACCCGGCTGGCAACACCGCTCACTGTTACCTGCGACTCGTTAAAAACGGGGTCTTGGCGGGTAAAGTTAATCGGAACATCCTGGCCTTCCGGTATAATGCCGACAACAGGCACTTGTTGGCGCTGGATGTTTTCGATAGTCAGGGTAATTTGCCGGGGTTGTGTGTCAGCCTGCCCACGCCGGGCTAATTGCGTATCTAGTTCAACGGTGTATGTCCCTGGACCATAAGTCGTGAGATTGGCTCGAACAATAATATCCTCTGCGGTGAGGTTTTGTTGTACGGATTGCTGCGCTCGCACCGTCACCCATACTTGGTCAGTCTCTTGTTCGACAACGGTCATGCCTTCGGCCAGGTCAACCCGGATGGGAATGCGCGTGTTAAAGCGTTCTTCCGTGATGGGGTCGTTTTGCGTCGTCGCCACAACCCACACGATGAAGGCCAATAACAGTGAAGCCACAAACCAGATCAGATTATTGATAAACACATGATTGACTTGGCGCGTCTTCATGGCTGGCTCCGGGTTTGAGCTTGGCTGACAAACACGCCGCGCACACGCTCCAGCAAACGCGACCACCACATTTGACTCTCGTCGCGAGTTGTCCCATAGAAAGCCGTTAAAATTGTACGCAAGCGGTCTACATCCAAGCGAGATACCATACGCCCGCCGTTTGTCACGGCAATTTTGCCGGTTTCTTCACTGACGACCACGCATAACGCATCCCCGACTTCACTAATACCCAATGATGCGCGATGCCGTGTACCCATTTTGCGGCTTGGCAGGTTGCGGTTTGCAGTGAGTGGCAGAACTGCCGCTGCCACCGCGATGACCCCGTTCGAGTCAATGATCGCCGCGCCATCATGAAGTTCCGTTTTCGGCCAGAAGATCGTCAACAGCACTTGGGCGTTGACGTTGCAGTCCATGCGTACCCCGGTACGGATGTATTCCTCAAGGTTACTGTTGCGTTGCAATACGATCAACGCGCCGTGTCGCCGTTCGGACAACTTTTCCGCAGCTTGGCAAATCTCGTCAATAATGCTGAGGCGCAAGCCTTCCGGCGCTTGCCGTGCAAACAACAAACTACCCCGGCCTAACCGCTCTAACATTCGGCGGAGTTCGGGCTGAAATACGATTGGGATAGCCACAGCCAATACCGTCAACATGTTCGCCAATACCCAACTTAGGGCGCGGAACTCGAACACGCCGGAGATGACGATTAAGCTCACCAATAAAACCACCGTGCCACGCAGCAAAGCAATGGCCTGTGTCCCTCTAAAAAGAAAGGTCAGGCCAAAGAACAGCAGTGCAACGATGAAAATGTCAACCCAGTCGGCTGGGGTGATGCTCTCAATCGCCCAAATAAACTCCACAAAACCGCCTTACATCTCTGTCGATAGTTGGGATAACAACCGCTTATAGTCCGCGATGTTATCCGGCTTCAGTTTGATGATCCGTTTGATTGTGCTACGGGCTTCTTTGTGCTTACCCGCTTCTAGCTGAATTTCGCCCAACGCATCTAATTGCTGGATCGCATCCGTCCGCCGGTTGGTGTTAACGTAAATCGCCGCCAACCGCGACCGTAGGCCGGTATCAGTTTGATAATTACGCACCAGTTCTTCCAGCAATTGCACAATTCTGTTGATCTCTTTACGCTGCGCATAAATACCAAGTAATTTATCGAGCTTTTTGATCGCCTCGACTGAATTGCCCTGATTATAGTTCAGGTCAATCAAGGCACGATAAGCGCGCTCATCACTCGGCACCATCGTGAGGATTTCCTCATATGTCTTGATAGCACGACGCATATCTAAGCGCATCTGATCCATATCCGCCAAGCTATGCTTGATCTGCACTTGCTTCTCCGGCGGGGCTTCCATACGGTGCGCCATGCGCTCTGCGGATTGAAACGTCTCCCGCGAAAGATCGAAGTTGCCCAGTTGATTATACGTTTTCGCCAGTTCAACGTATTGATCCAACACGTCATCATGGCGTTCTTCAGTTTCCAATAATGAAATTAAACTGTGCCGCACGTTGACATCCAGCGGTGCCATTTCCAGCACTTCCGCTAAGATGGAAGCCGCACGATCATTTTCCTCACGCGACATATACGCCCGTGCGATCGTATCGTACTTATTAATGGCTTGGCGCAACCGCCCTTCGCGCATCATGATCTCCGCCATACGGACGTGTACCGGCAGATAGTAAGGCGAGACCATCACCGCCTCATGCGCTTCGTCCATCGCCAGCGTCAATAAACCCTGCTTGATGTAAGTATCGATCCGCGAGACAGTCGAAGCAAGTTTATCGCTCCCACCAGAGCCAAAGAAGTCGCGCACGCCCTGGTCGCCCTGGTCGCGCATGACCTCTTGCACATGCTTACGAGTCGCCGCGATGCGTGTCTTCCAGTCTTCTCCACTTAGCAGATCCGCAAAACGCGCGTTAATCGCCTCAAGTGTTTCATTCGTAGCGCCTTCCACAGCGGAATACAATTCATTATAGATCGCGTTTAGCTCGGACTTCTCACGGTCGTCGATCGTCAAATTGGTATCAACCGTCTGCAAGCTCTGGAGCAAGTATTGCGATGCCTGCTTCTGCTTACCGAGCTTCTGGTAGGCTAAACCCATTGCATGGAGCGCACCCGCCGCTAACGTTTTGTGATTAACGGATTGGTTCAAATACTTGATGGCATCTGCTGGTTGGTCGTTCATGTAAAGCAGCGTGCCGAGGTTAAAGCGCAGCGACTCATGATCAATCTCGCTTGATGCCTGCATATAAGCGTCAATCGCTTTATTAGGCACCCCCTGCCGCTGAAACTCCATGCCCTGCATAGCGTTTGCCGCAGCCATCGTTAAGTCACCACTTGCCGCGACATGCTCCGCCAAGAGCATTAGCGCATTTTGCATCGCCTCTCCCATCGGACCAAGCGTGTTAGACGCTGCGTCATCGCGCTTATTTTCTTCTTCTTTGACCTTAACGCCGAATTCTTCGAGCATACTTTGGTTACTGTCATCTTCAAATTCCGGCAAATTGACATCCCCACCAGCACGCAAAGCCCGCAGTGTATTCAACGCCTGTGGGCTGCGCTTGTCAATGCGCAGCGCACGCTCTACCGCTTTGATCGCTTTGTTGGTATCCCCTGCCCGTTGGAAGTTAAACGCCAGCGTCAAATATTCACGCAGGGCGCGTTTCTTCTCGCCTACACGCTCGTAGGCTTGTGCCAGCCGCGCATGGATTGTAATCAAACCAGAGGAAAGCTGTGTTGCGCGTTCCCAGTTACCAATTGCTTTATCCAGATCACGCAAGCTCAGGTAGACATCGGCTACACTGATGTATTGCTGCGCAGCCTCGCGCAAACGCCCCATGCGCTCTAGTACATCGGCGCCTTTTTCGAGGGGCGTAGGGTCATCGGGCGAAAGTTGATGGGCGCGTTTATACACCTTGAGCGCATCGTCCAACCGCCCGGATTTAAGCAGCGCCAGCCCCAGGTGAATGTGCGCCTCACCATCATCTGGTATCTGCTGAATGGCTTTTGAATACGCCTGTATCGCCTGCGACCAGTTTTGATCCCAGGCGGCGTTATGCCCTGCATTCATGCTTTGTTGGTAGATTTCTTGGTTTCCAGCCATGTTGGTTCCCTAGAACGCTCAACACATCAATTGAATTACGCCATTAAATGCACAAGGATAGCCTTCTGCGCATGTAGACGATTTTCCGCTTGTGGGAAAAGTAGAGACTGCGGGCCATCCGCCACTGCATCGGTGATCTCTTGCCCACGATGCGCCGGGAGGCAATGCAGCACAACTGCACCCGGCTTGGCAATTTGCAGCAACTCGTCATTGACCTGATAGCCTTCAAACACGTTCTCACGCGATGACAATTCGCCTTCTTGCCCCATACTTACCCATGTATCAGTATAAATCACATCGGCATCCGCTGCTGCCTCTTGTGGCGAGCGATACGCTTGAAACGTGATGCCGCTTTGATCGATCAACGGTTGCGCCGCCTGAATTTGATAATCCGGCAGTTCAAAGCCCTCCGGTGTGGCAATCGTAAAGTGCATATCGAACTGCGCACACGCGATCAAAGACGAAGCCGCAACGTTATTGCCATCGCCAATAAAAGCAAACTTCAATCCGTCTAAATGCCCAAAGTGCTCATAGATAGTCAGCAAATCAGCCATAGATTGGCAAGGATGCCGATCATCGCTCAACCCATTGATGACGGGCACGCTGGCATACTCTGCTAGTTCCACCACATGCTGATGGTCAAATACCCGCGCCATAATCCCTTGCACATAACCGGAAAGCACACGGGCAACATCGCCCACACTTTCACGTTTGCCCAAGCCAATCTCGCTCGGCCCAAGCATGATGACATCACCGCCTAAGTGCTTCATGCCTACTTCAAACGAAACGCGCGTCCGTAGGGATGGCTTCTGAAAAACCATCCCTAGGATTTTACCAGCTAGTACCGGACGATTGCCCCCACTGCGCCATTCACGCTTAAGATGTACCGCAAGATCGAGTAAATATTTTAATTCTTTGCTTGACCACTGCGTTAAATCAAGAAAATTTTGCATCTCAACCTATCTTTGTATTGATTGGCTACTGCCAGAGGTTAAAGTTTGTATTCTTCTATTGTAGCGCAAAATAAGCGTTTCATGCATTGGTCATGTCTCGCCAATTTGTACCAACTTGGGCATTCGCTTTGAGTGGCACATCCATTTTATAGGCGTTTTCCATCACCGCGACCACATCCATCTTAACCGCGTCAAGCTGATCTTCAACGACTTCCAACACCAATTCATCGTGTACTTGCAAGGTCATCAATGCATCATACTGTGTGGAATGCAACATCGCATGGACATCGATCATCGCTTGCTTCATGATGTCGGCGGCTGTGCCTTGGATGGGCATATTAATAGCCGCACGCAATTCGGCTTGGATGCGCCCTTGGTTACGACGCTCTTGCTTGTCGATCAAACCAGGGAAACCCCGTTTGCGGCCTAAGAGCGTCTCTACATAGCCCTGCTTAAACACTTTATTCTCCGTTGACTGGATATACGTCTGCACTTTGGGCAACCGTGAAAAATACGTTTCCACAAAAGCCCGCGCTTCGCTTTGCGTCAGGTCGCTATCGCGTGCCAAGCGATAAGCACTCATGCCGTAGATGAGGCCAAAGTTCACCCGTTTAGCAAAGCTCCGCTGTTCGTAGGTCACCTCATCAAGCGGGATGCTATATACAGCGGCGGCTGTCGCTTGATGAATATCTTGATCTTGCGCGAAGGCATCTAGCAAGGTCTGATCTTTGCTGATATGCGCTAACACCCGCAGTTCAATCTGGCTGTAATCCACTGCCAGCAGCACACGCCCTGGCGGAGCCACAAACGCCCGCCGGACTTCGCGCCCGATCTCCGTGCGGATGGGGATATTTTGCAGGTTCGGGTTATTGCTGCTCAAGCGCCCCGTTGATGTGCCCGTCTGGTTATAGCTGGTATGCAAGCGCCCCGTCTCCGGGTTGACCAATTCCGGCAGCGCATCCACATAAGTGCCTTTGAGCTTGGCTAACTCCCGATATTCGACAATTAAGCCGATGATCTCGTGCTCGTCTATCAGCGCATCGAGCGTTGCAGCATTCGTAGAATACCCGTGCGTGGTCTTCTTCAGCCCTTCTACAGGGAGACCAAGCGTATCAAACAACACGCCGTTTAATTGCTTAGGGCTGTTGATGTTAAACGGCCCGTAGCCACTCACCGCATAGATACGCTCCTGCAATGTGTATAGCTGATTCTCTAGGCGTTGGCTCATATCCTTGAGATACGGCGTATCCAAAGAGATGCCTGCTTGCTCCATCGTAGCGATCACCGGGACAAGCGGGAGTTCTAGCGTTTCGTATAACACAACCGCATTTTCGGCGTGCAATTGTGGCCGCAACATATTGACGGCTTGCATCGTCATTGCCGCATCTGCCGCTGCATAGGGCGCGGCCTGCTCCACAGCGACTTGTGCCATCGTCTTTTGCTTTTTACCTGTGCCCAACAAATCGCTGATCGGTGTCATATTGACCCCGAGATACTGGATAGCGAAATTTTTTAAGCCCAAGAATTTACTCGTAGGCCGCAGTAACCATTCTGCGATCATACTGTCAAAGGCAACGGGCATTACATCCACACCATAACGGCTCATCACCACCAGATCATAAGCAGCATTATGTGCATACTTGGGGATGTCCGGGTTGGTCAATGCCGGGCGCAGTGCGTCTAGCACACGGTCTAACGCCAGTTGTTGGCCTTCGTGGTGGCCTACAGGGACGTAATACCCTTTTTCTTCATCAACGGCCAGCGCAATACCCACCAATTCAGCTTGCATTTGGTCGATGCTGGTGGTTTCCACATCCCACACAATTCCATCCGCCGCGTTGAGCGTGTCCACCAAAGCCAGGAGCGCGGCCTCATCGTCCACGATGATCGTCTCTACGACATGCTCCACCACTTTTACGGCGGGTTGGTCATCACCGAACAACGACATTTGCGCGGGTTTACCATCGTCGATCACCGTCTGTTTTGTCGTCGCTTGCTCTTCTTCATCCTGGGGCGGGTTCAGTAGGCGATTGATAAACCTCCTGAATTCCAATTCTTGGAACAACGTAATGACCTGATCCTGATCAAAATCATGCGTCTGACAATTCGCTAAAATCAGTTGAATCGGCACATCACGCTGAATTTGTGCCAGCTCTTGGCTGATGTACGCAAGATCGCGCCCTTCGGTCAACTTTTTGTAGTTCGCCCCTTTAATCGCGTCGATGTTGGCATAAATACCATCGAGCGTTTCGTATTTGCCCAACAACTTAGCGGAGGTCTTTTCCCCTATGCCAGCCACACCAGGGATGTTATCGGACGTGTCGCCCATCAGCGCCTTTTGATCGACCAATTGACTGGGGTGAATGGTGTATTTTTCCATAAAGCGTGGGATGTCGTATGCTTCATCAGGTCCTCTACGTGCCGGCAGCATCACCGTGACGTTATCCGAGAGCAATTGCAACAGATCACGATCGCCTGTTATGATGCGAAAATGGACATCCGTTGTTTGTCCGGTGACCGTGCCAATGACATCATCAGCCTCATACCCATCGACCATCAAGACCGGGATATTAAACGCCGCGACAACCTCCTGAATGCGCGTAATTTGTGGCACAAGGTCTTCCGGCATTTTTTCCCGCGTGCCTTTGTACTCCGCATAGACGGTATCACGCCCACTCAAGCCCGCGTCGAATGCCACAGCGAGATAATCCGGCTTTTTTTTCTGGATAATATCCAAGAGAATGCGGGTAAAGCCATAAGTGGCGTTTGTCGGCTCACCAGAGGAAGTCGTAAAGCGATCTATGGGAATGCCGTGATACTGACGATATGCGACTGCATGACCGTCAATTAAATAAAACACAGGCTTTTTTGAAGCCATGTATCATCCTTATCTTGATTCAACATGAACATTTGAGCGTAATTATACTACGATAAGCGGGCGAAGTTAATGTACCGCTGGATTTCTTCCATATCCATCTCGCGGCCTGGGGCCAGCACGCAATAGCTATCCGCCCAGCAAGTTTCTGGGTCAATCGTCTTGTGGATCACTTGCAAGATCAGCCCGGCACGCTGTTTGAGGTCTTGGATAATCTGATGTGACGGCGTTTCGCCTGGCGCATCCGCCAAGAGGTAAACGTAATCTTCGTGGACTTGCAGGCTTTCAACTTCCCACCCTAGCTCATTCAATTGACGTTCAAGCTCACGCGACATAATTTGCGCCATCTGCGCGGGGATAGCGTCTTGCTCATCGGCAGTCACCCACAAAAAAGTATACGGTGTCAACGCTCCGGCAAAGTCCGGCGCTGGGAGTTGTGGCATCTCCGCGAGAGCGTCTTCGTCAAATGTCGCTGCTAGCCCTACCCCGTGTTCTTCTTCAATCACCTGGGAAGACTCAATCGCCGCTTCCACTTCGTGCGCCGCTTCCGCTTCTAACTGCTGCATCTCGCGCTCTTGTAGTTCATCAATAAGCGACTTTTTGTCCGCTTCAAGCTCCGGCACCAACTGTAAAGCTGCGAGTAAGCGATCACTTTGTAAGCGCATCGCCCGGAATTGCATATTACCGGAGAAAATCATCGACAAAGCGAAGCCGTGTTCGGTGCGGCGCGTGTGGATCATGTAATCTTGGCCGCTGCTTTCCAGCGTTACAAAGCGGATGCGTGCCTCGCCGGGTTGCGCGTTCCAATCATGGTTAATACCCTCGCCCAGAGCGTTGATGTCCTCAATGGGCATTTTACCGGCATGGGCGATGATTGCCTCATCTTCCGTAAGCAATGTGGCCTCTGCGGAAACTTCCAACGAGTATTGCGTCAGCTTGAGCGCCAAATCAGCCAAAATGCTTGGCTCATCCTCAGCGACAACCGCCAACGCGCGTTTATCATCCGGCGGAGGATCGTCTGCGGGTTCGGGCGGGTCTTCCGGCTTGACGGTCTTAGACTCGGGTGGTGTATCGGACACATCGCCCAAAAAGTCGGGTTCTTCAACGTAACGTTCACGATCTGTCTTCCAAGACGGCAAGGGCTTAATCCCTTGCGTCTCCGGGAATTCGTCGCGCATCGACTCGCGCAAATCCGTTAGCGATAGCGAATCATCCGTCAGTGCCTTAAGCGCCCCCGCAACCGGACTATCTTCATCAACTGCATCACTACCATCGGGCAATTGTGGCTTGATATATACGATGTTTTGCATGGCGTGGGCGACTTTTTCCACATCCAATTCGTCGCGCATGGCATCTTTTAAATCATAAACGGTGTTTGTATCCAGGTCAGACGGCATAGGGGGTTCTTCGCTTGCCAACCGTTGGAAAGTTTGCATCGCTGATTGGCTCATGCCTTCGGGCAGTTGTTCCGGTGGCGTGTGCGCATTGAGGACAAGCTCAATATTGCGCGTCTTATTCTGGATTTTCGCATCATAGTCTGGGTCTTGCGGGTTTACGCTAAACCCACTGCTGCTTTCCAGCATCGTTTCATCTGTGCGGATGATCAGATCGCTTGATTCGCCACTGCTGCCTAAATTATCGTCAATAATCGGCGGTTCGGCGGTTTCTGGTAATGTATCTTGTGCTTCAAGCAGGACATTTCGCAAGACAGATACCAGTTCACGGGTTGCCAAAGGGGTTTCAATGACGGCGGCAAAGCCCATTTGATGGGCGACAGCGACGACTTCCGGCATATCCGGGGTTGCTATCAACAGTAAATTCGATTGAGTCTCGCGCAGTACCTTGACAATATCAATGCCCTTTGTGCGCGGCAAGGCGAAGTCAATTAACGCGATATGTTGCGGGTTCGCCTGCAAATACTCCGCCGCCGTCTCTAACGTAGTAAACGGCTTGACTTCAAAGCCGCCAAGCTGCTCTAGAGTGCGCTTGACCTTGAGCGAAAAGCGCAATTGTCTATGGATTATCAACAGGCGAACGGTTACAGCACCAGTCATGATTTTCACCTTGGCGTTATTCTACCGTGATCTCGACAACCCGTAGATTATCGTTCTCGTTGCTTTCATCGATATTCTCTTCAGGATCAACCTCAAAGATGACCGTCTGTGTGCCCGTTGTATCAAACACAATCGTAATCGTCTGGTTGAGCGTCTGGTTAGCCTCCAAATTGCCGAACGTGCCGACATCAAATGTGTCACCGCCAACAATACGCGCCGTCACGGAGAATTGTTCGTTCACCGGGCCGCCGTTATTGGTCACGTTGACACTAAACTCAACCTCAACTTCGCTTTCACTATCAGGGATCGTCACCGAATCATCATAGAACACGCCGGATACAACCAAATTAGGCTGTGGTATAGGCGTACTCGTCGGCGGATCCGTCGGGATCGGCGTTTGTGTGGGCACAAATGACGTACTTGTCGGGATCGGCGTACTCGTTATATTCGGTGTGGGCGTGGGCGGCGATGCGGTAATAGCAACATTACGACACAGAATAGATGTCCCATCGTACAGCGTAATAAACGGGTTTGATGACGGCCCTGCACTCACCCAACCGCGTGAACCATCACGATAGACTAATTGCCACCAAGAATTATCCGCCAACCGCCCGACCGCCTGCAAAACCTCACCAGCAGCCAGCGTGCGGATACGGCCAAAGTCCGTGCCTGGGCCATTGCGGAAGTTCAAGTTTGTATTGACCAGTGCGCGGCAGTTGGGATCGTTGGGGTTAATAATCGGGTCGTTAGCGCCCGGTAACGGAGTCGCGGTAACTTGCGCTTGGCTGTCGCGGATCGTCACGGATACTTGCGCAGGATCACTTG
>DAOTTT010000335.1:0-10640 GCA_034437635.1 Anaerolineae bacterium
TGCTCCAGCAGGTATTGTCAGCGAAGATACGCCGGAACGATATAACTTCCGCGTCGATTTTGAAGCATATCGCTTCCAGATGGAAGTTTTATGCTTCAAGTTACACATGCCTGAATCGAACATGATGGTGTTTACCCTTTACGTCCAGGCCGATTGATAAAGTGATAGCAGGTGCTGCCGTCCTCCAGCGTCGTCTCACGGACGGTGGCGTGTGCCACTTCGGGGTAGCTGCGCTGCAAAATCTGCTTGACGCCATCAAGGTCGAGTCCGGTCATGCTCTCGTCCTCAACGATGGTGGTGGTGCCGATCTTGAAGATGCGTGTTTGGGTGTTGGAGGTGTGTTCGGTCATTTTTATATCTCCTGTGATATGATTAGATCATTAGTGAGTGTTTGAGGGATTATTGACATGACAGAGCTTCTGGAAAAAGTCATCGAGGAACTATCACGCCTGCCGGATGACCAGCAGAACTCGATGGCCCAGTGGATTTTGGAAGAGTTAGAAGATGAACAGCGGTGGGATACTGCATTTTCCGCGTCTTTGCCAAAGCTTGAGCAAATCGCACAAAAGGCACTCGACGATCACCGGGCGGGGCGTACGCGGGATCTCAACCCGGATGAACTGGAATGAAATCGACGATCAATGATGATTTCCTCAACGCCTATCGAAAATTGCCTAAAGAAGTGCGTGAGCAGGCGCGGAAAGCGTATCGTCTGTTTCGTGACAATCCGCAGCATCCTGGCCTGAACTTCAAGCGTGTTCACCCCAATCAACCGATTTATTCGGCACGGGTAAGTCGAGGCTACCGAACGCTTGGTGTCCGGTCCGATGATGTGATCATTTGGTTCTGGATCGGTTCTCATGCGGATTACGATAAGCTGCTTTCAACACTGTAACGATCAATCGTCTTAACAAAGTCATCGAGCGTGAACAGGCTACCGATTTCCTTGTCGCTCAGCCCATTGATCTTCTTCGCGGTGGCGTATACATCATCAAAGCGGATCTGGCTTTCGCCGTCCCACAACCCGCCGTCGATCAGCCTTCCGGCAACGATGATGGCCTGCCGGTAAGCGACCGCGTCACTCTCACCGCCCACGATCTTGATGTGGCTGATCTTGACGGCTTTCGTGCCTTTCTTGAGCGGGATGTCGATGGTCGGTTCCTCGTCAGCAGGTGGCACTTCCGCCTTCGTCTTTTTGCCCTTCTTCAGTTTGGACTTCGGCTTCTCAGCGGGTGGATCGGGCACCACCGGCGGATTATCAGCCAGCACGCCCAGCGCCTCGGTCGCCTCGCGGATGGCCTCCATCACGTCGGGCAGATAACCCTGGTAATGGAACTGCTTGACGTGCGCCAGATCGCCGCGCTGGATGAGCAGCGTCGCGGTCGCCCGTTCCGGCGCGATGCCACCGTCTTCGGGTGTCGGTAAAGTTAGCGTGATGATGGTTGGGGATGTTTCGTTCTTCTCGGACATGAGTTTCCTTTCTGATGTAAACTATAAAAAATTGGAGATTTTGCTAATGAATAACAATCAACTGAATTTTGTAGAGCTACGTGGACAAATTTTTGAGTACCACCGTCTGGGTAAATGGGAAGAAGCACTATCACTACTTGAACAATATGCATCACAATTCGACATATCTGCGCAGTCTGCAAGCATCAGTTATTGGCAGGCTTGTTTTCTGTGCTTGTCAGATCAGTCTGATGAAGCTTTGCGCATATTAGAGGAAGGACTTAAACGGGGTCTCTGGTGGACTGAGGTTCGGCTCCGCTACGATGATGATCTGCATTCTTTACAAGGCAACCCTGAATATGAAAAACTCATTGCCGAATGTGTGAAACGTCATAAGCAATCCGAAGCAGTCGGAGCGAAGACATCACGGCTCATTGTCCAACCATCGGCTGAGATTCCTACCCCTTATTCATGTCTTGTCGTGTTGCATGGCTATGCTGGAAACGCGGAAACTACGCTTCCAGACTGGTCGCCTCTTGTAAAACATGGATGGTTGGTCGTGGCAGTACAATCATCACAAGTGGCGGATATGGATGGGTTTCATTGGGTTGATGAAGACCGAGCAAGTGCGGACGTTCGACAGAACATTGATGAACTAGCCCCGACGCCTTGCACAATGTCCTCGGCCAACCGCACGCACGGTGGGTGGCGTCTGTTGCCAGTCCTGCTCGGTGATGCCTAAATCTTGTGGGGAAAAGGTCGTATTATCCATACCCTAAATTTACTCTAAAGAAGCGCATTTGTCACCCTGCTGAACAGATACAGAAAAACCAACAGATGCCATGCCTGCCCGATTTCTACCAGATGTAACTCTCATTTAGCGGAAAGTAGTACGCATTTTGACCGATAAATGGATTTGGGGTCGGCATGATGGCACACGACGTTGGTCAGGTGATGAACGCCTTGATAGCGTCTAAGTTGCGCAATGTTTCTAATCGACCGGCGGCTAAAGGGCCGATGATATCGGTAAAGTCCAGCGATCCATAATTGCCAACATCTGGCCGTAGCAAAACGTCCGGTGGGTGTGCTTTTAGGCGCGACTCATGTAAATACCATGTCATCACCCGCGAGGCTCGCCACACAGATGATGCAATACTTGGTGTTTTGCCCCATGTCGTGCCGGAAAACGGGTTAAATGGAATCTGAAACCCCATAATCGAACTGATAGGTTCCACCCAAGGGGCATCTTCTTCTAAGGGGGGATAGACATCCACAGCAATGACAAATGTCGCATCATAATGATAGGCAACATGGGTGGCTAGGCTATCAATAACCCCGCCATCGGCTAATTGCCTACCGTCTATTTCTACTGGAGGGAATACACCCGGCACTGCTGCACTTGCCAATATCGCTGGCGTGAGATTCCCGGTGGATAAGATGACTTCTTTTCCGGCAATCATATCGACAGCCATCACAACAGTCGGAATATTGAGGTCGGCAAAGGTGCGCCCCCTCACAACACGCTCTAAACGGCGTTGTAGGTCGCGTTGACGAGCATGGGCGCTGAAGATATTGGTGCTGAAGACGCTGCCTTGGCTTTCTGATAAATAGTCTGCTATATGCTCTGGCGCATAACCCAGTGCATAGGCTACGCCAACGATAGCACCCATACTTGTGCCGATGATGAAATCAATGGGGATGTTGTGCTGGTCAAGGATTTCCAGCACGCCAATATGGGCGATGCCACGACTGCCACCACCACCCAAAACTAACGCTATTTTAGGCTTCTGCTGCGAGATCATGTTCTAATATGTTTTGGCTTATAAATCGTTCGATAGCATGATTGACAATATATGGACGCTCAAGTTGGAGCTTATGCCGGGCACCGGGTACGTTGATGCGTTCTGCATTGGGGATAGCTGCTGCGGCTTGCTCGAATAGCTGCGGTGGAAAATAGGTATCGTTGCCGCCGTTGATCGTCAATGTTGGTGTTGTAATGCTTTTCAGCTTATCCCAACCTTGCCATATGCGCAGATTGTTGTTTGCCATGCGCTTCATGGTATGTACTTGTGCATTATATTTTTTACGATAATTCCACCACAAATTATAGAACCAATTGGGTAAGGCAAAGGCGAACATCGCTTGGCGGGGGAGTGGAAATGCGCCCGGCGTGGCGATGAGTATCAGCTTTTCCAGATGGTCGGGGTAGCGTGTGGCGTATTCCACACAGATGGATCCACCAAAAGAATGTCCCACCAAGATGAACGGTCGCTTTACCTTTTGGCTGATGATAACATTGTGGAGATCATCAACTAATTCTGACATTGCATAACGTGAAAGTGGCGCATCACTTTGACCATGCCCCCGCAAATCAGGCGCGACAATGCGATAATTAGATCGGAAATAATCAATTTGAAAGTTCCACGTCTCGGCACATCCAGCATATCCATGTACAAAGACAATCGTCTGTCGCATTCGCTTGGGCATGAGGTTGGCGACTTGAATATGTTGGCGTGGAAAGTCCGTAAAAGGCACAGGCATACGATAATCATTTAAGTCCATGCCTGGGATGTGACTTTTGATCCCGCGTAACTTCTTTGGTTTGCTCACGGGCAAGAGCATTGTCCTCTCTATTTGATATTCACGCTTTTATCACGTCAATTTTCTACTAGGTTCATTAATTGCTGATAAATTCATGAGAAATCTATCAGGTATCTAACACGCACCGCGTCAATATAAGTATTGGATAACACTATACAAGAGAATACCATGCTAAACGATACACCGAACACGAGGTCACTTGTGAAAGTTAACGCACATACAGATCCGCAGATCTTTGCAGACTTGCATGACGATTGGCAAACGCTCTTAAAGGCCAGTGCTAACGATGACATTTTCCTCACTTGGGAATGGCAATCAACGTGGTGGGATGTCTACTGTCCCGGCGCATTACATATTTTAACTTGTCATGCTGATGATGGCACGTTAATTGGTATTGCGCCCTGGTTCATCCATGACCATCATATCCACACGATCGGTTGCGAGGACGTAACCGACTATCTCGATCTTATTGTTCATCAAGATCATCAAGAGACTGTCTTTGCCGCATTTGCGGATTATCTGCACGACAACACAGATCGCTTTGATGCGCTTGCACTATGCAACATTCCGGCACAGTCTAGCACACTGACGGATTTCAAAGCTGCCCTAGAATCGGTCGATGCAACGGTGACGATTACTCAAAATGATGTTTGCCCGTTAATCGAACTACCCGATAGTTTCGATGATTATCTGGCTAATTTAGATAAAAAGCAGCGGCACGAAGTCCGGCGTAAGATGCGGCGTGCAATGGGCGCACCGGCGGAGGTTGACTGGTATTTTGTGGATGAGCAGCATAAACTTGAAGACGAATTGACCGATTTCGTGCAGTTGATGGCATCTAGTGACACGGAAAAATCTGCTTTCCTGCAAGACGAACAGCATGTTGCCTTCTTCAAGCGTTTTGTCCATATCGCTCATGAGCGTGGTTGGTTAAAGCTCAACTTCTTGACAATAGATGGTCAAAAAGCTGCGGCTTATCTCAATTTTGATTATAACAATCGTTTGCTTGTATATAATTCAGGTTTAGATATGGCGAATTACGGCAATTATAGTCCTGGTATTGTATTGTTGACCCAAACTATCCGCTATGCCATTGAGAATAACTATCTGATCTTCGACTTCTTGCGCGGTGATGAAACCTATAAATATCGTATGGGTGGTAAAGATACGACCGTGCATCAGCTAAACGTCGTTTTTAACGGATCAGGATAATGACAATCCAACGCATCGCCATGTTGACCGTCCATACTAGCCCTTTGGCTGCTATGGGGGGCAAAAAGACAGGCGGCATGAATGTTTATATCCGAGAAGTGGCGCAAGAGTTCGCTCGCCAGGGCATCACGGTAGATATATTCACGCGGCGTGTCGCGCCTGTGCAAGAATACATTGACTACGGCTTGGGCGATGGTATTCGGGTGATCAACATTAATGCTGGTCCGGCTGCTGTTTTGGCCCCCAATGATGTTTATCCGCATGTGTCACAATTTACGGCGGGTGTTATTGCCTTCGCCACACGGCAAAATATCCAATATCGCATTATCTACAGTCACTATTGGCTCAGTGGTTGGGTGGCGAAAAAGCTCAAGGAAGTATGGGGAACGCCGTTTATCCAGATGTTCCATACACTAGGGCAGATGAAGCAGCGTATTGGTTCCGGGAGCACCTCATTACCTGATGTGCGTGTCGTTACCGAAACTCAGATTGTCCATTGGGCTAGTCGGATCATTGCCGCGACTCCAGCAGAACATGCACAACTCTTATGGCTATATCGGGCGGATCGTCGTAAGATTTCGATCATTCCTCCCGGTGTGGATCAGGCGAAGTTTACGCCAATGTCGCAGCGCAAAGCCCGGCAGATATTGGGCTTGCGTCAAGATTGCCATTTATTCCTGTTCGTCGGGCGCATTGAGCCACTCAAAGCGGTGGATACCATCATCGAAGCGTTGTCTATCCTGCGGGCAGAAAGGCGTGATCTGCTTAAAGGGGTTTGCTTCGCCATTATCGGCGGTGATCCAAATGATCCCTCAGATAATGAATTGATGCGCTTGCGGCATATGGTGGATGAACTCCAATTGACGCAAACAGTCGATTTTCTAGGTGCGAAGGATCATCAATTGCTGCCGATCTACTATGCTGCTTCTACTGCGGTGATTGTCCCTTCGGATTATGAGTCGTTTGGCATGGTCGCGTTAGAATCTATGGCGACTGGTACGCCGGTGATCGCCTCAGAAGTAGGGGGATTAGCCTACTTGGTCAAAGACCGTGAGACAGGGTTTCATATCCCCGTGCGCGACCCGGATGCGCTGGCGCGTTGTATGCAAGCCTTGATCCAAGAGCCTAAAATACAAAAACTGCTGAGTCAAAACGCAGCAGCTTTTGCGAGACGTTATAGTTGGCGCAACATTGCCGACCAACTGGTCGCAGAGATGGAAACCGTCTTGGACGAACGACTTAACCCCCGTAAGAATTAGGCGTGTCGGCCACTGTTGGTAGGATATAAGGATCCTCTTCCTGCACGTCAACGGCTTCATCTTCTCTGATGGTACGTTGGCCTTTGTGGTACAACACATCGTTAAACCCGTCATATAGATACCGACGGTTAACCCATTGATAGAGGTTATGCCGGAAGACGACATTAAACTGAATGGACTCGTCTTCCTCGCGTATTTGCTCGTCTACGATCCAAACTGGTGCATATTGTGCGAGATGGGGCTTAACCTTAGCATCGCGCTTTTGGTATAGTGTTTGATGATCCATGTTTAACTTGACCTATCTATTGAACGATGAGATTTACACATTCAGATTGTATCGACAGACATTATCCTAAAGCAAGCCCAATAGGGCGATGTGAGTGAGAGGACATATAATGGTGAGATGGTTGACCTTTTCTATCTTCTTACTGTTTGCGGTCTCGGTGAATGCTGCGCAGACTGATGCAGCTTGGCAGGTGCTTGGTCTACTTAATGCTGCACGAGAGGAACAACAGCTTGACCCCTTAGCGATGAACCCGCAATTGTTAGCAGCGGCTCAGCGCCACAGCGATGATATGGCGCAAGCTGACTTACTCACGCATACCGGGACTGATGGCACAGAGTTTTGGGATCGCATCGCGGATGCCGGTTATGAAATGACCGTTGGCGCGGAAAATGTGCTGTATCGGTTTAATCTCGACGGTGCTGGTGCGTTTGAACAATGGAAACAAAGCCCACCTCATAACGCCAACATGATGAACCCTGTTTATCAAGAAGTGGGTATTGCTGTAGTGTATGCACCTGTATCTGGGCGCTATTATTTTACGATGGTGCTGGCCTCGCGTGAGGACTTTGTTCCACCGACGCTTACGCCCGTTTCAAGCGTGACGACGACATCAACGGCTACAAATACGCCGACATTGCCACCTACGATAACGCCGCGTCCATCCGTGCCGACCTTTACGCCGCAATCAATCATTACATTTACCCCTGCGCCGACAAACACGGTCATACCTACACAACCGCCGACTTTAACGCCAAGCGCCACTTGGTTGACAAGCACACCATTCCCGACGATTGCAAGGCCATCATCCACGCCAACACCTGCGCCAGATTATGAGGTGCGTTTAACGTTCGACTCGCGCATGTTTACCCTACAAAATGTTGCTGATCGTCCGCTGTATTTAGAGGGCATGACGTTTGTAAGCGCGAATGGCGAATTCGATTGGTTGCGGTGGAATACGGAATACACAACCGCTTCTTTAGCTTCTTTTCCTGCGGATGACTGCGTACAAATTTGGTCGATTAATGTGACCAGTCCATACGCCAAGCCTGCGGATTGCGAGAGTCGTCATGCTTGGGCGACGGTCAATGATGCCGGGTTGTTTTGGCTCGGTGTTGAGACATTCGACGTTTACATTTGGGGCGAGCGGGTTACTCGCTGTTGGGTAGAGGATGGTGAATGCGGCTTCCGTCGTGATGATCGTTTGCTAGAACAGGTTGCGCCGACAGCAGAACCACAAGTGCAAGCGCCTGTGCCAACACAAGCGCCATCGACTAATCAAAACAGTGATAGTGGCAACCCCGCGCCACCTGTGAGCGCCGATGATATTACACTTTTATACTCACCGGATAGCTTTACGATCATCAATACATCCGGTGCGGAACTAAACATGGCAGGCGTTAATTTTTCTAGCTTAAATGGGCAAATGTCGATTTCAGAATGGGATAATGGCTTTTTGTCACGTCCGCTTGGCGCTTTCCCAACGGGAGATTGTCTGCAAGCTTGGCCGATTAGTTTGTCGGAATATCCGGCAAAAGTATCGTCGTGTAATTATCGCCATGCATATTTGCGTGTCGGTGACATCCGGCAATTTTGGCGGGATGCTGATGTTTTCTCGGTGAGCCGCTCCGGGCAGGTGATTGCAACGTGCCGCATCCCTGTGGGACAGTGTAGTTTTGATCTGCCGTAATGCGTTTTGTGCAATTTTAACCGTGATTTCGTGCGCTTTGTTGGTTGAAAAAAAATGAGGCTCGTCTATGCTTGGCATTATGAATATACAAACGAACTTCACACAAATTCGTCAACGTCGCCGCCGCCGTAACCAACTTACGGGGGCATCTTAGCGTTTATTTGTAGCTTAAGCTTGTGATGATTGCCCCGGTCAATGCCGGGGCTTTGTATTTTATGGAGGCAAATCTATGTCGAAGGTCAATAAGGTCGTTCTCGCGTACAGTGGCGGGTTAGATACATCCGTCATTGTCCCTTGGCTAAAAGAAAATTATGACGGCTGCGAGGTTATTTGCTTTACAGCAGATCTCGGCCAGGATGAAGAACTGAACGGCTTGGAAGAAAAAGCGTTAGCTTCTGGTGCACAAAAGCTTTACGTCCGTGATTTACAAGAGGAATTTCTAAGCGATTTTGTCTTCCCGACGATGCAGGCGGGCGCGGTTTATGAGCGTGAATATCTGCTTGGGACATCGTTTGCGCGGCCATTGATTGCTAAACATATGGTTGAGATTGCCGAGGTTGAAGGTGCGGATGCTGTGGCGCACGGATGTACAGGTAAGGGTAACGATCAGGTACGTTTTGAACTGACGACAATGGCACTAAACCCCAAGCTCAAGACGATTTCCCCTTGGCGTGAGTGGTCAATCCGTAGTCGTGAAGATGCCTTAGCCTACGCACATAAGTTTAATGTGCCTGTTTCTCACACAGAAAAAGATATTTACAGCCGGGATCGCAATATTTTCCACTTGAGCCATGAGGGGGGCTTGCTGGAAGATCCTTGGAATGAACCGGATGAAAGCATGTTTCAGTTGACGGTTAGCCCGATGGACGCACCTGATGAACCGGAGTATGTCGAAATTGGCTTTGAAAAAGGTAATCCGGTTAGTGTGAACGGTGAGGCAATGGGTCCCGTCGCATTGTATCGCAAGTTGAACAAGTTAGCGGGTAAACATGCGATCGGTCGCGCTGATATTGTCGAAAATCGACTTGTGGGCATGAAGAGTCATGGTGTTTACGAAACACCTGCCGGGACATTACTGCTAAGGTCACATCAAGCGTTGGAAAGCATTTGTATGGATAAGCATACCATGCACTATAAAGACTTTATCGCGGTTAAATATGCGGAGTTAGTCTATAACGGGATGTGGTACACGCGCCTGCGCGAAGCCTTAGATGCGTTTGTACAGGTTACGCAAGCTCTTGTTACGGGTGTTGTCCGTCTTAAGCTCTACAAGGGTAATATCATCATTGCGGGGCGTAAAAGTGATTATAGTCTATATCGTGAAGATTATGCTTCCTTCGGCGAAGAGGACGTTTACAATCAACAAGATGCAGCCGGGTTCATCAACTTATTTGGCTTGCCGCTGAAAGTTGAAGCCTTGCTCAACATCGAAGGTGGGGGCGAGAGCCGCTATCGCAGCCCGGACTACTCCAAGTTCAAGCGGGATTAGTGTCTGATGGCTTTGTGGGGTGGACGCTTTGAGGAGGCCGCAGATTCTAGTCTGCGGCAATTAAACGATAGCATCGGTTATGATCGGCGGTTTTATCGTGAGGACATCGCCGGGAGCCGAGCATATGCGCGGGCATTGGTCACCGCTGGCTTGCTCACCGCAGATGAAAGCAACGCGATCATCAATGGACTCGATCAAGTGCTAGTGGAGTTTGATGAAGGGCGTTTTGTCTATCAAACAGGGGATGAAGACATCCATACCGCCGTTGAGCGTCGTCTAACTGAGCTTGTCGGTGCTGTGGGTGGCAAGTTGCACACAGGGCGCAGCCGTAACGATCAAGTTGCGACTGATTTTCGCTTGTGGGTGCTTAATGCCGGGGCTGAAGTTGATACTCTGCTGCATGATTTTCAAGCGTTGCTAGTAGAGCAAGCGGCGCAACATACGCATACGTTAATGCCTGGGTACACGCACTTTCAACCCGCGCAGCCGATTACCGCTGGGCATTGGTTGATGAGTTTCTTTTGGATGATTGCACGCGATCGTGAACGCTTGC
The DNA here is from genome assembly GCA_034437635.1 of Anaerolineae bacterium. GTDB lineage: Bacteria > Chloroflexota > Anaerolineae > Aggregatilineales > Phototrophicaceae > J038. The sequence continues at coordinate 10,537 of DAOTTT010000335.1, forward strand.
AGGATGCTAGAAGGCGTGCGTCGGTTATGCCGCTTGGTTCAGGGGCGCTTTCCGGTCATCCGTTTGCCATTGATCGCAAGGCATTAGCGGCAGAACTTGGCTTT
>DAOTTT010000336.1:0-7413 GCA_034437635.1 Anaerolineae bacterium
TTGTGGCGCGTCATAAGGCTGCGCCGTCTTCAGCCGCACCAACGGCGGAGTCGCCGCAGCCTTATGACGCGCCACAACCGCAACAAGATCAACCCCCGGCGCAGCCCCAACAGCCTCAGCAAGCGCCGGAGCCAAGCTATAATCAATCGGCAGGCGGGGGTTATCCACAACAGCCGCCCCAACAGCAAGGCTATTATCAGCAACAACAAGACCCCTCATCGCCCACCCCGCCCCAACCGGATTACGGTGGGCAACAACCGGCTTATGCTGGCGACGAATACGGCAGCTATGGCGGGGCACCGAGTTATGATCCTTACGCTGTCCGCGATGACGAACCGGCCAGCCCTTGGCGCTGGGTGGTACTCGGCTGTGTGGGCTTGCTCGGCTTCTGCTGCTGTGCGACATCGGTCGGCCTGTTGATTATCGACACGGCGGACTTGTGGTGCGACATCCCGATCTTTAGCGACATCATCACGCCGCTGTTTGGGTTCATCAGCGAAACATTGGGCATCGTAGAAGATGCGCGTACATGCTAAACCATTATCCCCATCGGTACGCCGATGGGGGACTTCCCCCGTATAAACGCCGCTTTAAAGTGGTATATCAATCGCTTGTATTCGATTATAAACTCAGGTAAAATGTTGAGTGTGGGCATTGTGTAAATTTTAACAATTGTATTTTCATAATAGCCACTTAAGACCGGGGTTCGTAACCACTTATATTGAAGTTCTGACAGTCTAATCAGGAAGTATGTCTATGGATTTGGGCAAGGGAACCAATACACCACGGAATAATGGTGCCTTAATTGGCATTGTTGCCGTACTTACGGTACTGCTCGCTGTAGGCGGATTTATCATCGCGCAAGCAACGCCAGCTCTGTTCCCGGATCAAGCATCGGCAGAGGGTGCGCAGATTGATGAACTGTTTAAGGTGATGCTCGGTATCGGTGGGGCTATCTTCTTAATGGTAGAAGGTGCGCTGCTCTACTCGATTATCCGTTTTCGCAAACGCAAAGATGACGAAGGCGATGGCCCCACCGTACACGGGAATGTCACGCTGGAGTTAATCTGGACGGCGATCCCGTCTGTGATTGTTTTAGGTTTGGTCATTTACAGCTACCAAGTTTGGGTTGACATTCAAGAACCCAAAGAGAACGAATTAACCGTCTATGCAGAAGGGTATCGTTTCGCTTGGTCGTTTGAGTACGACGACCCACGCTTGACCGCATTAGCAGAGGAAACGGGCGAAGACGCGGCCACGCGCTTTAGCTCTAGCGAACTGCATGTGTATGTCGGGCAGCCCGTTCATATGGTCATGAACACGCAAGACGTGATCCACGCTTTTTGGGTGCCGGAGATGCGCGTCAAGCAGGACTTGCTGCCAGGCCGCACCACCGAGATGCGCTTTACACCACAAGCCGTAGAGGGCAAAGAAAGCAGCGATTATCCGCTGCAATATCGCGTCGTCTGCACGGAGCTTTGCGGTAGTGGGCATGGCAATATGTGGGCATCGATCTTTGTGCACGAAAACGAAGAGTCTTATATGGCATGGGTGGATGGCGAAATTGATCGCATCCTGAACCCGCCCGATGACCCTGTTTTGCAGGGCTTTAACGTGCTCAATAGCGGTGTGTATGGTTGCCAAAGCTGCCATATGCTCTCAGAAGAGCGCGAAGGTCAATCTTTTGACTGGGAAGGCATCACCGGCCCATCATTGGAAGACATGGCAGACCGTGCTGGTAGCCGCGTGGCGGGGCAGACCGCGGAAGAATATCTCTACGAAACAATTTATGACACGGATGCTTATCTAGTGCCGGGGTATCAAAACTTGATGAACCCCTATCAACTTGATGACCCGTCCGCTGCTTATTACATGCCGATGGAAGATGCGATCCAGATTGTCGCTTTCATGTGTTCGGTGAGCGGCGAGTTTTCATCGGAAGAACTTGAAGAAGCGCCTCTGTGTGACCTGGAAAACCTCCGGCGTTATGCAGAATCGTATGAACCAATGAACTAGTCTTACTGGCTGAAAGGTAGTCTTATGGCAACAGCAACTTACCCGCTTGGGGGCGCAGCAGGCAAAACAAAGCGCCCGGCTCTAAGCGAATATTTCCGCTGGAGTATCGACCATAAAATCATCGGGATGCAGTACATCGGGGCGAGTATTTTCTTCTTCATCATCGCGGGTGCGCTGGCGATGTTGATCCGTTGGGAACTCCTAACGCCTGAACTTGACATTATGGCAAGTGGTTCGCAGTACAACACCTTGTTCAGTATCCACGGGACGATGATGATCTTCACTTTTATCGTGCCATTTTGGGCTGGGCTAGGCAACTATCTTGTGCCTTTGATGCTCGGCGCGAAGGACATGGCCTTCCCTTGGCTTAACGCTTTCGCCTTTTGGCTGATCCCCCCGGCTGGCTTCTTGCTCATCCTGGGCTTTTTTGTCGGCCCGGCAGAGGCAGGCTGGACGAGTTACCCGCCGCTCTCCACTATTTGGAGCCCGGACGGGCAGACCCTGTGGGCGGTTTCTATCCACTTGTTGGGCTTAAGCTCGATCTTAGGTGCCATTAACTTTATCGTTACCGTGAAGAATATGCGTCCACCGAGCATGGACTGGTTCCAGATGCCGCTGTTTGTCTGGGCAACCTTCGCCACCAGCATTATCGTTGTGCTGGCGACCCCGTTCTTGGCGGGTGCGGTGACGCTGCTCATCCTGGATCGTGTCGCGGGGACGACCTTCTTCGACCCGTCATCTGGCGGTGATGTGTTGCTGTGGCAGAACGTGTTCTGGTTCTACAGCCACCCGGCGGTTTATATCATGGTGCTGCCAGGGTTCGGCGTATTGTCGGAAGTGCTCTCAGTTCATGCGCGCAAGCCCATCTTCGGCTATCGCATGATTGCGCTTTCCAGTATGGCGATTGCCATCGTCGGCTTTACCGTGTGGGCGCACCATATGTTCACCAGCTTACAACCGGAACTCCGCATTCCGTTCATGATTACATCAATGATTATCGCCGTGCCAACCGGTATTAAGATTTTCGGTTGGTTAGGGACGGTCTGGGGGGGCAAGTTACGCATCAATAGTGCGAACTTGTTCGCACTCGGCTTTTTGTCGTTGTTCGTCATTGGCGGTATCAGCGGCGTGATGCTCGGCTCGGTGCCGGTGGACATCCACATGCACGACACCTATTTCGTCGTCGCACACTTCCACTTCGTCCTTTACGGCGGTAGCGTGTTCGCCATCTATGCGGCGCTCTATCACTGGTGGCCGAAGATTACCGGGCGTATGCTCAACGAGCCAATGGGTAAACTCCACTTCGCGCTGACCTACATCGGCTTCTTGGGCACCTTCTTGCCGCAGCACTGGCTGGGTATGCAGGGGATGCCGCGCCGTGTGGCCGTGTATGCGCCAGAGTTCCAAGACATGAACGCGATTGTCAGTATTTCGTCGTTCATCTTGGGTGTATCAACCTTTGTGCTGCTATACAACATGGTGGTAAGCACGTTTTCCGGCAAGGTCGCCGGGGCCAACCCCTGGCGTGCGCTCACGCTGGAATGGCAGACGACTTCCCCGCCACCGGCTTATAACTTCGCTGGTGAGCCGATCCCGTATGAAGACCCGTATGGGTATGGGACAGAAGCCGCGCAAGCCTATTTGGATGCGATGGAAGGGCGCTTCGGGCCGCCGCCGCAACTCAAACCGCTGCGAGAGCCGGACAAGCCCACACCAGAAAGTCCTGCGCCAGAACCGGCGGGTGATTAGTACACAATCGATTGGGGCGTGTCACAGCGCCCCTTTGTCAAGAAATTAGGATATGCAGAAACAAGACTTACTGGAAGAAGCACTTTCTTACGAAGAACAACAAGACCTGCGTAATAAACGGGCAGGGATGTTTATCTTTCAAGTCAGTTGGATCATGGCCTTTTTGTGTTTGGTCGTGGTGAACTGGCAATTGCGTTTTTCCCCTAATTGGAAACCAGAAGGCACCCAAGAGGCCAGTACGCTGATTGGCTTGTTTGCAACGCTCACGTTGATCGGTAGTACTGTATTGGTCTATCGGGCGTTGCAGGCCATGCGCACAGATGATGAGCGCGCATTTGAAATACAATGGGCCGGGGCGATTGCCCTGGGCGCGTTGTTCGTGGTGGTAATGATCTACGAGTGGCTCACAATCCAAACGGGGACGCAATACGCACAGGTCTTCCGCTTGATGACAGGCTTTCATATGTTTCATGCCTTAGTCATCGGTGGCTACATGGCTTATGTGTATCAAAATCGAGCGGCATACGATGGCCGTAATTACTGGGCGGTAGAAGCAGGCGCGAAGTTATGGTATTTTGTGCTTGTAGCCTGGATGATTTTTTACATCGTGATTTATTGGATTTAGGGCGTTTATTCGCTCGCTCAAGCGGCGATAAAAGCAAAGGAGCTTATATTCGATGAAACCGGGAATTTCTCGCGCATTTGGGGCGGCACTCCTGGGGTTCTTAGGGTCAATGGTGTTTGTGCTGCTGTTACGGTGGGTACAAGGCGTTGATCCGATTTTTGATGCTGAACTTGCGATGATTTTGGGCGCGTTTGTGGCATCATTTGCATTCATCTGGGGCGCAGGTGGTTTAGACCCCCGCATGAACACGCATCCCCATGAACCCGAAGTGGATGCTGAGACTGGCTTGGTGCTGGTCGAAGAAACAGAAGAAGACGAGCATGAGCACGAAGAAGACGTGTTTGAGCAGGAAGCAAAAGTCGCTCCGCCTGGGCGTATTTTGACAGGGGCGATGTGGGAGGTGGTGGCTTGGAGCTTATCCGTCATCATCTTATTGTTCTTCTTCGCATCGTTGCCGACGGGCTTGTTCCTGCGTTCAAGCGGCGATCCGAGCGCCTCCCGCGATTCTGTAGGCTTCTTTACTTATCAGATGCCGTTTGGCGGGCCGGAAGTCCAGATGAGCCAGCTTACCCTGCTGGTAATCTTCGTCTTTGTGCTGTTCGTCACGCTGGGCGTGGTCGGTTGGGGGCTGGCGATGATGGTCACATCCATGTCGCGCAACCTGACTGAAGTCCAAGGTGAAGAACCGGCACGCATGAGCTACGCCAAACCAACCGACCGCAAGCCGTTCTTTGGCGATGTGCTTAAAGCAGTGTTGATGGTGGGCTTTTTCATCATCCTGTATGACTTCATGGTGCGCGGGGCCATGCGCATGACAACAGATGTCACGGTTGTGATGATTTTGCTCTCGATTGGACTGGGCACATTCATCGCGGCGCAGCGTACCAAAGGCAAAGATATGGTCGATGGTGCGATTGAGGGGATTAAGGTCAACAGCATGATGGCCTTCACCCTCTTTGGCTTCTTCGTCATGTATATTATCCACTACGAAGCCCTGGTCGGTTTCATCTTCCGCCCGGAGTTTCTGCGTGTGCCGCTGTCATTAGGGGGCGCGTTGGGCTTGACACTACTGCTGACCTTCTGGCTGTTTAATGACACGGTTTCTGACATTATCGTGCGTGGAGCGCGTTCCTTGCGGGATAGTCTGCGTGATGAGCCGGAAGTTGATACGGAAACCACCGCGATTGAAGCGGTAAACGAAGGCGAATTACAAGCTGAAGGAGCCGAATAACCATGAGTGATATGGCTGCACATCATCACCACATGACCGAAGAGGAAAAAGCACGCAGCATCGACAATCAAAAGTTTGCGATGTGGCTGTTTATCGCCAGCGAGACGATTATTTTCTCCACGTTAATTGCGGCTTACGTTATCTTCCGCATTGAAGAACCTAAGATCGTCAAAGGCGTGCACGATGCGCTTGGTCTGGGTGGTATCCTGCTGGTGACATTTAACTCCTTTCTGCTGCTGACAAGCAGTTGGGCGATGGTCATGGGGCTGCGAGAAATTCAACGTGGCAACAAAGACGGGCTGATCCGCTGGTTTTGGCTCGTCGCTATTTTGGGCATCGCCTTTTTAGGCATCCAATATATTGAGTACGTGCGACTAGGGCAAGAGGGCGTGCCGATTGGGTATAACCCCGATGGTGAATTCCCTGGCTTTGGCGCACGCTTCTATGCGCCGACGGCGTTCCATGGGGCGCACGTTGTCGCGGGTGTGTTGTGGTGCTTCTTCGTGATGCATCGTGCGCGCAAAGGTGCTTATGACGATAACCCCGTTGGTGTCGAGATATTTGGCCTGTACTGGCACTATGTCGATGTCGTGTGGGTCTTCCTGTTCACGCTGATTTACCTCGTATAAGGGGGCATAATGGCTGAAGAACAAAAAGACGACCGTACAAGTACGGAAGAATTAGAAGAAATCGCATCTTCTCCACCTGCGCCTGATGAATACCCAGAAGGCCAAGCAGAAGAACTCATCGAAAATGCGCCCGTAGAGCCGAACGGTGTGGAAAAAGCCGTTGCTGCTGCGCATGATGATACTGAAAAATTAGCGGAAGCCGCCACCGTGCAGGCTTTCGGCGGTGCGGTAGATGCTGTGCAAAATGCGATTGAAAGTATCCCGCCTGCTCCAGAACACCCCGAAGAGGCGCTCGCGCACGATCATCACGGCGATACAATCGCTATCTTTGGCTTAGAGTTGCCGTACCCACTTTACACGGTGATCTTCTTTGCTTTAGGTGCTTTGACGATTATCGAAGTGTTGTTTGCAGAAATCTTCTACAGTGTGGAAGCAATCAAAATTCCGGTCTTGTTGGGTATAGCGTTTGCAAAAGCCTCGTTGGTAGTGATTTTCTACATGCACTTAAACACCGATAGCCGCATCTTTGCGCTGACATTGGCTGTGCCTTTGGGCATTGCCTTACTCTCGACGCTGTTCTTGCTGTCGATCCCGGCGGGCAGTTACTAGGCTAGCTACAGCGACAGTCGAATAATAAATTAAACGTCTCCTTGTGGGGCGTTTTTGTTTTTTCCATGTATGATACGTCGGGGTGAGTGCATGGCAGTTGGGTCGTCGCACCTATGAATGGGCTATCAGTTCGATTTACAGCCGGGTTAACCTGCGCTCATGCACGGTCACATGATGCAATATGTTTTTTCGCAGTCGATGCCAGATTACAAGCACGAACAACATAGAGGTTCAAAGTGGTGTAATATCGAGGTCACGCGCCGTACAATCGCCGCGACGACGTGGTGCAATACTTTACCTTCGCGCTATGACAGCATCGAACCGACTAACAACGCAGCAGAACGGGCACTGCGACACGGCGTAATCTGGCTCGTAATCCAGTTCAGCGGCCTCTTACTGTACCACATCTTCTACCGCGTGACCTTTTTCAACGGAGTCATCTCACAGGGCTTTTGCAAAGTCGCTAAAGCAAAAGTTGAAGGGCATCGGGATAATTCACTGAGAAATAGCGCCGAGCTTCGGGCAGATAACGGAAATCCGTCTGTCGTACCAAC
>DAOTTT010000337.1:0-30377 GCA_034437635.1 Anaerolineae bacterium
GCTTGGGCTTGCCCTTGGCGCGGCGCGTGGTGGAACTGCACAACGGCAAGCTCTACGTGGAGAGCGAAGTCGGCGCTGGTAGTTGTTTTTATGTGCAATTGCCCATCGCTGGCTAGATTACCCCGTTACGCTTCGACGGCTTCTCGCACAGCGCGGAGGTTAGAGCGCGGCGTGCTGACGAACGTCGCTGCATCCGTGCTGAGGATAAAGCGGCGGCGGTCGGTATCGACAAAGGCCGTGCGGATGGCATCACGGGCGGCGGTCGGCGCTTCGATGTGTAGATGCGCTTGATGATCCAGCCCGCCACAGAACACCGCTTCCGACAGGGAACGCGCATCCACAAGCGACGGTGTGCGCGTGTTCCAGTGGATGATGGGAAAGCCGGTTGCCATCGCCATCGGGAACATGGGCGCATCACTGCCCACAGAGGCCACGTTGAGCCACCATTTGTTGGTCATGTCTTGCAGCACTTTTTGGTCGTAAGGTTGGCCGAACACCGCGTACTCCGCATGGGAGAGTGCCGTATAATCGGCAGCGTCCATCACGTAGAATATCCCCGCTAAGGGCAAACGCCGCAGTGCGTCCAACAGGCGCAGGGTGCTTTCTGTGAGGGTGTTGAGGCCGCTATGCAGGCGGTCGGGCATTGTGCGCAGATGATAGCACGTTTGATCTGCACCACCGAGCATCAAGGCTTGCGTAAGTGGGCTGTAGATGGTGGTGATAACGGGTGTATCGTTGTCGCCCATCGCATCGAAGATGAGCCGTAACCCCTCAAGATGTTTGCTTAGTTCGCCGCGCATGGGGTCAAGCGGGCGGAGTTCTGTCCAGTTGATGCTGGTTTTAATGGGGCGGCGGGTGATGTGGCGGTCGCCGCTGAGGTCGCCTTGCCAAGCGGTCGTCGTATCGTAATCCGCCACGCAATAAGCGCTGAAGGGCGTGACCTTCACAATATCCCAATCATACGCACGCTGGAAGCCAACCGTGTAACGGGCAAAATCGGCAGAACGTTGATCGTCACCGGGCCAGTGCCGCCACAGTGTGACAGGCACGCGATCCGGTCTGCCGCCCCCCAGGACGGCTTCCAGGCGCTCGCGTTTGTGCATGGTGGGCTAAAAGGTGGAGACGTTCATATCAACGCCGAGTTCTTGCAGGCGCTGGCCGATCATACGAATAAGCATCATATAACGGTCGTCATCCGTCATGTTGAGTTTATTGGCGAGATGCATACCGTCTTTCTTGTGTTCTTCGCGTAGGTCGTCTAAGAATTTGGTGGCGAGGTCGTAAGCGGTCTTTAACGAGTCAATCGCGTCGTCTTGGCGTTTGAGATCGCGCAGCGCCAACCCCTTACCGTAGTACGCATCAACGTTTTGATCATCTTGTGCGAGGACATCATCAAACATGGCCAAAGCGGCATCATTACTGTTGTTACGGTGTTGTTCCCATGCTTTGGCGATAAGCCCACTGACGGAATCTTGTGACATGCTGTTCTCCAAGCTGTAAACTGTCTCAATTTAAAACCACATTCTACCGAACAAGCGAGGGGTTGGCGATAGTCACTTCAAACGGTAGATATAATATCTCTTGCGCGTCGAAGATTTGTGGTAAGCGCGTATTGCATTCAAACTGACAGGCAAACACAGCCAGCCCAACGCGATATTGCCCCGGTATAAGCGTACCGAGATTAAATGTATATGTATCCAGCACATATTGGAACGGTGTCCACCAACGCGATGGGATATGGCCGACGAAGCGCGGGGCCGTCGTCAGCCAGCGCAGCCCCTGCCGCTGATCTTCAACGAAGGCTTGCACATAATAATCTTCGTTGAGTTGATCGAGTCCGCGCCAAGCCAGGGTTACGGTGAGTTGTTCATCATCAATCTGCCGCTGATAGCCGATGGCCTCCAGGTTGTCCGGCGATGTCATGCGCAAGCTGACGAAGTTATCCAGCGCGTGGCCGGAGCGTGCATATAACGACAGCGGCGCATTCGGCGCGGCGAACGTGAGAATGACCAGAAAAAAGCTCACGCCGACAATAGTCAGCAGACGCGCCTCCGGCACGGTGAGATAGATTAAGTCGTCGGTCTGGCCACTTTCGGAAAAGCGCAGCAGGCGGTAGCCCCAGGTGAACGCTAAGCTGAATAGGACAAACGCACTCACACCCCAACCTAGTTGACGCTCTGGTGTGCTGCCGTAGTGGAGTATTAGCTCTTGGCCGTTAGTCGCCGGGGCTTGGATCTGCATAAGCTGGTTGGCTGGATTAGGCGACACATCCAGCGGGTCGCCGTTGAGGGTGGCTCGCCAGCCGGGGGCATACGCCCGCAGCACGTCGAAGACGGCAGTTTCGCGTGCGTCGATGACGTAGCGGTCATTGTGGCGGTTGCCGCTTAAGTAGCTGGCGCGTTTTTCCCCGGTCAAGCGCAAGTTAGGGATGCGGATCGGGTCGCCTTCTCGATAGCCTACGATCAGCGCGTTATTCGCGATAGGCTGTTCTACGGTTTGCGGGCTGGCCGCACCCGGCGGTAGCACGGCCACGCCATAACCAAGCTGTTCATACACGATTTGATCGTGCAAGGTATAGGTGCGTGTGGCGGTGTTTTGAGGCGCTAACCAAATGCTCGACGTACTGCCGAGAAGCATAATCACCACAGTGGGCAACACCAATCGCTTAAATTCGTCCGGTAATAACCCGCGCAGATAAACGATACCGCTGCATCCGATGGCTAGTGCGAAGGTGCCCACGCCGAGTATGTGCGTTTGATCGGGCGCTTGGAAGATGCCATAAAGGAGTATCCCGCCGCCCAAAAGCAGAAAAACCCCATGTATGAGCAGGGCTTGCCGCCGCACGACGGCCAAAACTATCACGGCGACCACCACCATAAACAGCAAGCCAGCGCCTAACGTATGGATGGGCTGCGGTGCGAGGGCGTTGAGATCGGTTGCGGGTAGCGTTTGGATGAGTGCGCCCAACGTCAACGGGGACGATGCCAGGGCGAACGGCGCATCCACCCATGTGATCGCCGCGTCTTGCTCCATCCAGGCAGGCCACCAATAAAACGCGCTGATTGCCGCCGCGCTGACCCCGGCCAGTACGACCAAGCCCACCCGACGCAGGGTGACACCGCGCATCATCTGCACGCCGACCAATACCATGCTCATCAGCAGCGCCCAGGGGATAGCGCGAACATCCGTCAGGGCTAAAAGCGCCCCTATGCTCGTCAACGTGACGAAATCCAGCGGGTGACGGCGTTCAGTCACACGCATGATGCTCCATAAAATCGCCGGATACAGTGCATAAGTCATCAGTTGTGGGTAATCGCCCGTGAGATACGGCGTGTTGAGGCCGATATGTGGGCTGTACACGGTCAACATCGCGGCGATGATCCCGGCGGCGGCACCGCTCACGCGCATGACGAAAACATAGGTCATCACCCCGGCCATAAACAGGCTACCCGCCGCTGTGATGCGTACCGCCTGGGTGATGTTGTCGTCGATCAACAATAGGCTAACCGCTGCCGTCATGTACGTGTAGGCGGGTTCGGTGTAATTATAGATCGGCGCACCGTAGCCCAACGCTGCACCTGCCGCCCAGCGCGGATACAAGCGCCCCTCCGTGATGCTTGCGCGGTAATCCAACGCACGGAACGCATGGTTTTGTGCGGCGTTCGTCGGCGGGAGTCCATCTTGTAGTAAAAACGGCCACACCGCTAATGCGCTCAAGAGCATGGTGAGCAAAATACCCCAATCGATGCTTTGCCGGGCGCGGCGCATCCAGAGCGGTAAGTCTTCTGTTGGGATGCTTTGTGTTGTCTCCATACGCTTAATTCTATCCTGTTGGGTTGAAATGTGCATACGGCGGTGTTATGCTGTCGCCTATGAGCTTCGTGAAGGATAAAACAATGCAAACGCGGCGTGCAACACCCGACGACATCCCGGCGATTACGCACTTATGGCATGAGCGCATGGTGATTTTGAGCCAAGCGGATGCCCGATTTGAAGCACACTTGCAGCAGCAAGCCACATGGCAGGTGCGTTTATTTGACGGTAGCTATGCGTTGCTGACCGTTGCGGAAAAAGACGCGGCGATTGTGGGATATATCGGCGTGCAGATCCGTGAGGCTTACGCGGTAATTTGCGAAATTGCCTTAGACGCACACACCTATCATGGTGGGTTGGGTGCGGCTTTGCTGGATGCCGTGCAGACATGGTATGCCACCCAGAGCCTAGACGGCCTGCTGGTGCGGGTGCCGCGTTATCACCCGGTAGAGCAGGCGTTTTGGAGAAGTAAACAAGCGCAAGAATGGACAGATATTTTATGGCAAACCCCACCGGAAATCATGTGGATGATCTTATAATACGCCCGGCTGTGGCGGCAGATGCCGACCAAGTTGGGGCGATGTGGTCGCGGTTGGTCGCCTATCATCGCTCGCTGGATGCGCGATTGCCACAGGCGCACCAGGACGGCGAAGCAGCTTATGCGCGGCGCGTCCGCGATCAACTCCATGATAATTACAATCATATCCTCGTCGCGGAGCACAAAAAGACGCTCATCGGCTTTACCGTCGGCATGATTATTGACATGGTGCCGGATATGTTTGAAGCGGATACGGCGGGCTTTTTGGCAGATATTTTCGTCGAGCGTGCTTATCGTCAATCCGGCGTGGGGCGGCATTTGGTGGATGCCCTCAGCGAGTGGTTTCGGTCGCGGGGTATTCAGCATATGGAATGGTACGTTGCCGCCCGCAATACGGAAGGCCGCGCCTTCTGGCATAAGCTCGGCGGGGATGATGTCATGGTGCGGATGCGTATATCACTTTAGATTTTGGTTGCGTCAGACGGCAAGAACGCTAATCTGGAGGTCTGATGAAATGGTAGACAGCAAATCGACAGTAAAAGAGCTTCGCCAACGCCTGCGTCGGCTAGCGGCTCAGGTAAATAAATACGAGATTTACGATGCTGGCGGCGCTTTAAGTGTGTATTCTGGCAGTAAGTTGTCGCTTATTCTGCCGGATCTAATCGAGCTTTTGGAAAGTTCGATCATACGTTACATGCGCAGTGTCGTCACCAATCTCATCACCAAGACGGGCGAAGGCGCACGAGAAGCCCTGCCTATCTTCTTAAGTCATATGCTCACGAGTGATAAGTGGCTTATCAGCGGCTATAGCTACGCAATCGAGCAACTAGGCTGGACATATAAGCATCAACCGCGAGATTTGGCAATGTATATCACACACTTTGAAGCGATAATCGAAGAAGATAATGGCGTAATCGCCATGCGTGAGCATTACACGCGCCAGCTTGCCATGTTGGTCGATGCTGCCGACGACATACAACACATCACAGGTGCGGATGTGCTGGCAATGTTGGAAGGTCGGGTTGTCATCAGTAATACGGTTTGGAACACATGCTGCACCCGTGAGGATGAAGTTGGACAGGTCGCCACTCAACTTTATAAGCTAGAGCATCATACTAACCGACGTAAGGCACTTCAAGAAGTTCTTGAGCGTCTCGACTTTCACTCAAAGACGGGCTGGCAGTCTCAAAGTGAGATTTATCAAGCTGTCAGCACGTTTTTGCAGCAGTTTCCAGTTGTAAGAGCCGTAAAAATCTTTGGCAGCCGGGCAAGCAGCACTTACCGTGCAGACAGTGACATTGACCTTGCACTTGTATTGCGAATTGAAACGCCTGACGAGGCGCTGGAAACATACCGCCAAAATCATCAGACGTGGTACGCTTGGCTAGCAAAACAGCTACCCTACGAGATTGATCTGAATTTGTACGTTGACAAGCAAACTACGCCAGAAATCCACAATGGTATATATGGGACAGGTAAAGGGGAGTGGTCTATCGGTGAGTGGCCATAGTGCCATTAGGCGCATGTAAGGCAGGCTCAACAATTCGCGCTCATACTTCTGCAACAGGGCACGCATATTAACGTACCAATCGCGGTATAACTGTCTGCCGTTCTGCGGTATAGTCAGTGGTAAACTATACGCATTTTAAGGACAGATCATGACTGAATTACTATACCAAACCGACGCTTATCTCAAAGAATTTACGGCCACCGTGACCAGCGTCGATGCAGATAATAATGGCGTTTTTCTGGATCGCACCGTGTTTTATCCGGGTGGCGGCGGTCAACCGGCGGATTTCGGCACGCTGGAAACGGACGACGGTACAATCTATACGGTGAAAAAGACCGGGCGCAGTAACGTGCATATGATCGACGGCGACGCGCTCCCGCCTGTTGGCGCGACGGTCAAAGGGGTGATCGACTGGGATCACCGCTATAAGCTCATGCGCACGCATACCGCTTTGCATGTGCTGTGCGGTGTCGTGTGGCACGACTACGGCGCAAGCGTCACCGGCGGCAATATGGAGCCGCTCTCCGCACGCATGGATTTTGAGTTCGAGCGGATGCAAAAAGAGTTAGTCACCGAGATTGAAGCGCGGGTTAACGAAGAAATCGCTAAAAATCACGCTGTCGCAACGCAGCTTTTACCCCGTGCGGAAGCCTTCGAAATCCCCGACCTGATCCGCACCAAGGTAAATCTTATCCCGGAGACAGTGACCGAAATTCGCACAGTCGAGATTGTCGGCTTGGATCTGCAAGCCTGCGGCGGCACGCACCTCAAAAACACCAGCGAAATCGGCGCGATCCGCGTACCTAAGTACAAGAGCAAAGGCGGCATCAACAAGCGCATTTACATCGAACTGGATTGAGCGTGTGATGTATAGGTCGATACGACCGCAAGATTGTAGAGGCGCATTGCGATGCGCCCGCTGCTGAAAGCCATAAGCCATAGCTTATACCGTCCATAAGCGAAGCACCCGACCTGATCGGGTGCTTTTGGGTTATAGTGTGTGTATACGGTTGAAATAAGGAATGAATACACATGCTGAAGACAACATATACAGATCTCTCATTTGTCGATTATCGCAGTGAGTTTTTCGAGACAGCAGATCACACGCTAGTTGATGTACGCACAACCGGCGAATTTACGAGTGGGCGCATCCCCGGCGCGGTCAATATTCCGCTGGATCAACTGCAACGCCGTTTGGATGAAATCCCGGCGGGTCGTCCGGTGGTGGTCGTCTGCGCGAGCGGCAACCGCAGCCAAGACGGGGCGCATGTGATCGCCAACGCGGGACACACCGCCTATAACTTGCAGGGCGGCACGATGGTCTGGATGATGAACGGGCTACCGCTGGAGCGTTAACTGATGACGACACTAGGCTTAAACGTAGCGCTTAAAACGTCGTTTGAAGACGCGATCACGCAGGTGACGGCGGCGCTCAAAGCAGAGGGCTTCGGCATTTTAACCGAAATTGACATCCAGACGACCTTTAAAAACAAGCTCGACGTGGACTTTCGCCCGTATAAGATTTTAGGCGCGTGTAATCCTGGCTTGGCGCATCAAGCCCTGAGCCAAACCGCCGATGCCGGGCTATTGCTCCCGTGTAATGTCACCGTCTCGCAGACAGATGATGACACGGTGACGGTTTCCATCGTCGATCCGATTGCTATGCTCAATGTGGCGGACGATGCGCTGCGGCCTGTGGGTGAGGATGCCCGCGCCCGCTTAGAACGGGTTGTCGCTGCATTGCACGAGGACGCATAACCATGACATCACATCGCCGTAAGAAAAAGTCTAACCTGTGGTTGGTGTGGCCGCTTATCGCCACCGTTGGTGTGTTGATCTTCTTCGCTGGTGCGCCAAACGTACAAACGGGCGACCCGGCGATGGACTTCTCCGCGCAGGCCACAACCGGCGAGACAATCGCCTTGCACGATCATATGGGCGATGTGGTGATGATTAACTTTTGGGCGACATGGTGTCCACCTTGTCAAGCGGAAATGCCGATAATGGAATCGGCTTACCGCGAATACCAAGACGTGGGGTTTACGGTGCTGGCTGTCAATAATGCGGAACCTTTATCACAGGTGAGCCGCTTCCAGCAGATGATGGGCTTAACATTTCCTATCTTGATGGACGAAAGCCGCGATATTCAGCGGCAATACGGCATCAATAGTTACCCCACAAGCGTCTTTTTAGATCGCAACGGCGACGTGTACGCCGTGCATACTGGTGCGGTTTCTTCGGGGCAACTCATCGGCTATATAGAAGATGGGTTATCCCGTTAAACAAATCTCCTTTGTTATTCCCTGTCTCTTGTGCGGCGCATTTGTTTGGTGCGCCGCGCTTTCTCTATACGCACGCAATGCCTCATGGTATAAATAGCCCCAACCATTCGACGACCATAGGGGCCACTTATGCGCCATATCCACGCCGTCGGCCCGCTGGAAAAGTTCGTCGCCAGCGGTACCTACGTGCATTACCTAAATGACAAAACAACCGGATCCCAAGAACATTGGGCCATCCACGAGCTACCCGACAGCACGCAACTCGTCCGGGTAGATGACGATCACCGTCAACGCGATGGCAGCAGCGTGTTGATCCACGCTTGGCGCAACGCGGAGGCCGAAGGCGGCCACTTTGAGCGCGTTGATGTCCATGCGTTTGGCGGTAAGCAAGCGGAAGTCAAGCAGGTGCGGGCATCGTACATGATTGACGAGACGCAATTGCTCGAATTTGGCCGCAATATCGACCGGGGCGAGCGCCAACAGGAAGCGGTGGATCTGCCGGAGGGCTATTTGCTCTCGCCGGAAAGCCTGATTTTTGCCGGCTTTGAGGTGGACGAACTCGCCGCCCGCCGCTTACAAACGCCGATCGTGGGCTATCTCCCGGCGTTCATCAAAGAGACGGCCTTTCGCCCCGTGATCTACTTGCAAGTTGCGCACTTCATCGCAGAAGAAACGGTGACTATCAGCGGTAAAGCCATCCCTGCCCGCTGCTTTGACCAGATCAACCCCGGCAACGGTGCGACCACGCGCTTATGGATCGACAAATACGGCGTGTTGTTGCAGTTCACCGGGCCGGACGGACGGCACCGGGCGAAACTCCACGATTACGCCCGCCGCCCGGAACAGTAAAGGGACGTATGATGGACATCATCATCAACGAATATCAGCGGGAAGATAACCATGTTTAAACGCATCAGTCTATTTTTAGGGCCGGATCGCCTGCGTAATTTATTTTTGTTGCTGGCGTTTACCGGATTAGCTAACCTGATTTTAAACGTCTTTGCGGATGAATCCCCTTGGGCGCGTGATGGTCAGACCATTTTAGTGATCGTTTGGTTGATCGGTAGCGCGTGGATTGTCATTAGCGCGATGCAACCGTATGAGCGTGGGCGCTGGCTAGGCATTTTAGCCCCGGCTATCGGTGCGATAGGGCTAGGGTTGATCGTCCCGCGTTTCTTCGGCTTGGCGATTGGCGCGGCCATCGGCTGGGTGCTGGCGGGTGCGTTGATCTTCCGCCCGCGTGGGCCGGAGGAATACCGCGCCGCTGTGCGTTACTTGCGCAAGAGCCAATACAAAGAGGCCGTCGATGAAATGACCGATCTCATTAAGCGTGAGCCGAAGGTTGCCGGGCATTATCGCTTCCGGGCGGAGCTTTTGCGCCTATGGGGTAAGCTCGACCGCGCCCGCCGTGATTATAAGAAGATGGCTGAATTAGAGCCAGAGCTTGCCGTCGCATGGAACGGCCTTGCGGAAGTCGAACTGCAATCCGGCAATTATGAAGCCGCACACAATGCCGCGCTCAAGGCGTTGGATCTCGCGCCGGGGGAGTGGGTGGCCGCGTATAACCTGGGTATGATCGAAGATCGCTTAGGCCAAGCGGAAGCCGCAATTGACCATCTCCAGCAAGCGTTAGATGCCAAAGTGCCGGACGCACGGCATCGGTTGCTCATCTATTTGTATCTCACCCGTGCGCATCTGCGCTTAGGTGACCGTGATGCAGCCGAAAAAACGCTGGATAAGCTGCGCAATCATGGCGGTGGCCTCAACGAGTGGGAGGTGATCTTGCAATCCGAGCAAGCGGATACTCTGCGGGCGGTCATGGAGGAAGACATCGAAACCGTCAAGGCGTTGGTCACTGGGGAAATGGCATTAGACGATCTCTCGGAAAAGGTGTAATGGGACGATTTACGGCGTATTTAATCGAACGATTTAGCCAATGGTCGCGGGCATCGCGCCAGGGGTTTGTTATCGCGCTGGTGCTGTTGCTGCCATCGTTGATGGTCGCCACGACCGGGCCGCAAAATCTACGTGGGCCAGCGACCATCGCCGTGATTGGCATCTCCATCGTTATGCAGGTGATTTTCATGTGGGAAAATCGCGGTATGGTGACGGATTACACCCGCGCACAGCGGGCGTTCCGTCAGGGCGACTTTGAACAAGCGCGGGATTTGCTGGAAAGCAGCATCCGCAACGCCAAGACGGTTGATGTGCAAGAGTTGACGCTTTTGGGCAACACATACCGCATGTTAGGCGCGTTGGATAAAAGTGCGAACGTTTTGTCAGAAGCCCTTAACATCGTACCGGATGCCTATTTCCCTCTTTACGGGTTCGGGCGTACACTAATGATGCAAGGGGATTACGCCGCCGCCATTGACGCGATAACGCAGGCGCTCGATAACGGTGCGCCAGCCGTCACGCGGTATGATCTGGGTGAAGCCTATTACCGCAACGGCCAAGCAGAGGCCGCATTAGACGCATTTGATGCCGTGTGGCCGGACCTGTCGGCCAGCCCGCAAGAGTTACATCGTCTGTTTATGGCGCAACTTATCCAGGCGCGGCTGACAGATGACGCTTTACCGGAGCCGTCGCCGGATGTGATCGCCCATTGGCGCGAGATCGCCGCGTTATGTGCGGATACCCCTTACGGTCAAGCTGTAGCTGACGATTTAGCCACGCTGTCGGCGCGGGCATAATCGCGCCCCAAAGAAGGAGAAGCTATCGTATGTCGTTGTTCTTAAATCGCGGAGGCGGGATTTCCGTCTTTCGTGTAGGCGTTTTGATGGGGGTTGTCGGCGTGTTGGCCGTTGGCCTGGGTATTTTATTCTTCCAGCTAGAGCACGAGAGCCGCAAGGGGCCGTTTAACGTGGACTTGTATCCTGGTGCGGAGCAAGTCGCCATCAATGATGTTGAGGGTTTGCCCCGCCGCACTTTGGTCTATCGTGTGCAGGCGGAGCCAGAATCCATCGTCAATTTTTATCAGCAGCAGTTGGACGAACACCTCAACCAAGACCTGCGTGACCCGCGCCGCGCCTCCGAACACGAACTCTGCGTCCGTCGTCCGGGCGGGGGCTTTTACAGCAACTACGAAGAGGGTAACGGCATCCCGCCGTATGACTTCAGTTGCTTGTTCGATAACTCGTTCTTGGATTCGACACAAGTCACTGTAGTAAAGATCGAACCGGGCGTGCGTGATGATACCGCCGACCCGCCGCTTGATAATTTGGGGTATACCTATATTTTCTACGAGCAAAACTGGTCACGATGACGGCACAACACGATGATTATAGTGACGACGAAGACTTAACAGGGTGTCGTCCGCCGTTGTGGTTGATTATCATCGCTTTAGGTATGGTGGTCGTAACGGCGGTGTTTGGCGTGCGCTTGTTTGGCGTGGTGTGGGGGCTGGTCTTCCCGCCGGATGCTCCCCGCCCGGATGCGATCGTAGAGCTTGCACACAAGTCGTTAGCCAATGGCGTTGATGAATGGCGCTACCAAACCCCACTATCGCCGTGTGAGGTGATCGCGTTTTATACCGATGCCGGGGGCGCATGTGCGCTCACTAGCACGTATTGCGCCGATGATGGCCCCTTTACGCCGCCTGTTTATGAGCAACCCTATCTCGCGGAATGCACGCATGTCGAGCCGTTCAGCATCTTTGCGTTGCGTTGGCTAGTGACCGTTGATACGACCTATAACCCGCGCCCGCAGACGACCACCTTCACATTGTTCAGTGAGGTTTTATGGGACGGGATGCCTGAATCAGAGCCATAAGGCATCGTTCCAAATATCGTCAAGCTCAACATAATTGGCTTCACGCTCAAGCTCTGTGTGGATGAAGTGCCAGGCTTCGTCCGCGTCATAGTCGCCTTTGAGGATAATCAAGGCGCGTTGTTCCCCGCGTTGCTGGATCTGCCGCACAGGGCGCAGCGTCTTGATGAAATCAAACAGGTGGGCTTTCTCCGTGCGTAACCAAAAGGCATAACTCTGCGTTCCGTATGGTTTGGGCACGGTCATATTAAAATTTTTATTCATTTTTTGTCGCTTGTAATTTACTTATCTTTATCAAGGGTATATCGTTTAGTTTTGGTTATCAAACAATACTGTGTAGTTTGCACGAGAGGGCTGTGCTATTCTGATAAGCTGTGCAGTCTATTTTATTGGATGTGAGGTTCTGATGCGTATACTACTTTTGACGTTGCTCTTGACGCTATCTGCGCCGACATGGGCACAAGAAGACGATGTTTTCATTGACGAAGCGAGCGGCGCACGCTATCGTGTGGAGGTCTTCACCCCGGCGAACTTCCCGGTTGGGTTGGCCTTCGCCCCGGATGGCCGCTTATTCTACAACGAAAAGACAACGGGTAATGTGCGTGTCGTCGCGCCCAACGGCCAACGCCAGCGCGACCCCGTGCTAACATTGCCGACGGATGCACTGCAAGAGCGCGGGATGCTGGGCATCGCCATTGACCCTAACTTTACCGACAATCGGCATATTTGGGTTGTGCATACGGCAGTTGGCACCGCCCGCGATTGGCCGACTAATAAGCTGATTCGCTTCCGTGAGGAAGAAGGCCGCGCCGTTGACGTTGAAGAAATGCTCGCGCTGCCAATCACGACGGGGGCATTATTGCACAATGGCGGCAACGTCCACTTTAGCCCGGATGGGCATTTGTTCATCGGCTTTGGTGATTATGGTGACCCGACCAACGCCCAAAACCTAGAGACGATGCAAGGCTCCATGCACCGCTTTGAAGTCACCGAAGACGGCTTGATCCCGGCGGCGGGTAATCCGTTTGGCGATGACAACAGCGCCTATGCGTATGGCTTTCGTAATCCCTGGGATTTTGACTTCGAGCCGGAGACGGGCGCGGTGTGGTTGACGGAAAACGGCCCAAGCTGCGATGATGAAATTAACTTGCTCATTGCCGGGCTGAATTACGGCTGGAGCGAAAGCTACGAGTGCTATGGGATGGATTTCATACCGGGGATATTGGACTACATGCCCCCGGCGCGGTCTTTCTCCCCGACGATTGGCATCACGGGGATTATCTTCTACGACGGCGTGACGATCCCGGAATGGGACGGCGACCTGTTCTATTGTGATTGGGTGTGGGGAGAAATGCACCGCGCCGAACTCAACGATGCACGGACGGCCATTGAAGCGGTGTATCCGGTCGATCTTGGCGAAGCGTCATGCAAAATTGATATTACTGTTGGGCCGGATGGCGGGCTTTACTTCGGCACGGTAGGCGATGGCGAAGGCTATATCTACCGTATTGTGCCAGCATAAGTCAATCCCAGAGAAATAATGCAGCAAAATCAGATTACTGCCGCGAACATTGGGGTAATTTAAATTCTGGAAAAGCCTAAAGCGAAAGGGGCGCACTATCGCGCCCCGGTGTCGGTTTAGTTTATCGCCAGTAAGCGCCGGATGGTGAGCGCCAGATGCAGCGCCAGCCGTGTCTCCGGGCGGTTGAGGTCAATCTCCGCAATTTCGTTAATGCGGTTCATGCGGTAGAGCAG
Source organism: Anaerolineae bacterium (assembly GCA_034437635.1). GTDB lineage: Bacteria > Chloroflexota > Anaerolineae > Aggregatilineales > Phototrophicaceae > J038. The sequence continues at coordinate 13,667 of DAOTTT010000337.1, forward strand.
GGTGTTACGATGCACGATCAGCATTTCCGCTGTTTGACTCAGATTGCCATGACAGGTGAAAAACGCTTCTAACGTTTTGACGAGATCGGCATGTTGCCGCATATCATATTCGATCAACGTGCCCAAAATGCGCTCGGTGAAGTCCAGCAATTTCTCCCGGTCGGATAAGCTGAGGATCAACTGATATACGCCGAGATCACCGATGTAAAGCGGGGTGTCCGTTTGTAAGCGCACGGCCAGCTCCAGGGCTTGCACCGCATCCCGGTAGGAAGACCGCCACAGGCCGATTTCCCGCGCGGGTTGCCCAACACCGATAGCAATCTTTTCGTTGGCGTATTGGCGTTGGAGTTCAGAGCTAAATATCTCGGCGAGCTTCAAGCTATGGTCGATGGGGTTTTCGCTATTGGTCGCATGGAAGACGAGTACCTCTTGTTCGCGTTCCCGTTGCCATACGAGCGCCTTTGCTCGTTGATTGTTGATGATGGCGTTGACGATGGTCTCTAAACGGCGGTTAGAGGGAGCGTTTTGCCCTTGCCAGCTTAAGACGATGGCGATGTGAATGGCGGTCATGTCATGCTCGAAGCGTTCACCTTGGCGGATGGCCTCTTGATGGCTGACATCGCCAATGAGCAAGCGGTCTAAGAACGTGCCGCGCAGCCGTTTTTCTGTGTCTCTGACGGCCTTTTGCTTTGCCATTTCCAGCGCACAGGCCGCCGCGCCATGCTCAGCAACGAGTGTATCAATATCGTCTAGGTCGTTATCATGGCCGATGATGGACAGATAACCCCGCCCGACTTCGCTAGTCACGACCGGGGCGACTAACCGTGCTAATCCGGGTGTGGATAGGGCTTGCATCTGCACGGAGTCTTCGACATCGGCCACGCGATGCCGATCTTGAAATTCAATCGGCAGGTTGTCCACTTTGCGCAGGAAGGTTTCAATGTCATCCCAAAAGGAGACAAGCTGCGGTTGAACAGATGTGTACAGAATGCGTAGGCGCTTGTCTTGGATGACGACGGCTTTGCCCGTTAAGCGTGCCATTGTGTTGATGAGTTCCGGCATCCCTTCGTTGCGGGATGAAATCTGTGTCAATTGACGATAGATCTGTGTGCCACGCCGCTCAATTTGCACTTTGCGATCAACCAGTAGGCTGATGACGGCTTTTTCGATCAAGCGCACGCGGCTACTTGGCGGTAGTTGCAACACGGGCAGGCCGTAGGCTTTGGCCTCTGCTAAGGTGCCGGAGCCGGGTTGATCGCTCAAGACGATAGCGGCTACATCATGATCCGCCGCCCAGCGCACAATGTCCAGATCGCTGGTCTTACGGGTGGTTTTGTGGGCATCGTGCGACGCGACCAAGATAATTTCATCATTTTGGATGGCCTTGCTGGCGATGTTGTCATCGGGATAGATGACGGTCGTCCAAGATACGGGCCGATTAAGTAAGCCGTCACCGGCGACGACGCGCGTGCCCAGGGGCAAAGCCAGCTTGCGGATGTCTTCGATTGTAATTTTCTCGCCAATATCTGTTGTCATGGGATTTCGATCTGTCTAAACGTTAAATCAAGTTTCGCCCGTGATAACGCCGATGAAGATAACCCCGGCGAAAATCATCAAAGTCACACCATAGAAGTTTGCATCCAAGTCTACGGTGAGATTATAGAGCGCCAATAAAAGCATCAGTGTACCACTCATCCATGTGATCGGGCTAACGCGCCACCCGTGCCCATATTGATACACCGCTGCGCCGATTAAGATCACCGCGCCGGAAAACGGTACAAAAGGATTAGGCAGGGTGCCTTCAGGAACAATGTATAATATCCCAAAAACGCCGACCATTAATGCCCAAGTGATGCGCTCTATGCGGGCTTCAGCTTCACTCTTGCGGCCTCTTCTTGCCATGTGACCTCTTAATCTATGATGTTTGATACGAATATTATTGTCGCTCAATTAGACAAAATATACAACATATCGGGTCGATATACATATGCTTTTCCAACAAACGTCGAATTGCATATTGTCAAATTCCGTTTAGAATCAATCTATGTAGAAGTGATAAGGTAAATAACTATGGGTCTTAAGCGGTTATGGGTTGTTTTTATCGTGTTGATCGTCGCTGCGTGTAGTGGCGACCCCGTGCCAGAGCCGGGCTTGCGTCTGGTCGAGCAGAACACAGTCGCGCCGTCTTTGCCGGTGCCGACACGGGCGCTATCCAACACACCGAGCGTTACCCCCATAGCGTTTGACGATGAAATACAATCTCCATTGGAAGATGTAACAGTAGAAGCGGACTTAGTGCTGGTTACGCCGACGCTACCACCGAGCAAAACCCCGACAACTACGCCGAGCATCACGCCGACCCTGACGATTACGCCATCGCCAACGATGACGGTCACAGCGACAGCGACCCGTCCGCTATTCCCGACAAGCGTCATTATCCCGGCGACAGCGCCAGTGGCCGCACCCGTCCAGCAAATTTGTGATACACAATGGTTTTTTATCGAACCACGCCCGGCGGCTTGCCCGCTCACCGCGCCGACGGCCAGTAATGGTGTCTATCAGGAATTTGAGAACGGCTTTATGATCTGGGTCGGGTTGCAAGATGCGATTTTTGTCATCTATAAAGATGATGTGCAACCGAGTTGGCAAGTTTTCCCGGATCCGTTCGAGGAAAGTATGCCGCATGATGACCCCCGATATGCTATTGCCCCGCGTGATAACATCTGGCAACCCCGGCGCGGCTTTGGCTTGCTCTGGCGTGAGAATGAAGCACTACGCACGCGCATCGGCTGGGCGATGGATCGCGATGAGTTGCCCTTCAGCGTGCAGACTCAGCAAGCCGATGATGGGCAATATTTCATCAGTACACCGGGTAACCGCGTCTTTGGTTTGCTGGCTGGTGGCACCGGTTGGACGCTCTACAATGGGTTCGGCGGTTTTCGGGATGCGGGGTAGTCCGCGCTTCTTGGCTTGAAAAAACTTAAAAGCCTCCTTTATAATCGCATCATCCTGTGAACCTTCACAATGCGACTTACTGGAGGCGTTATTTCGTGAAACCAACTCAACACTGGGCCAACAACTTTATCGTAGAAGAAGACGATGTCGATTTCCTGGTTAACTACTTACTAGAAAACGAAACGCCACTAACCAGTCACGCATTGGCTAAGGTGCTTGTCACACGTCGTCTTGAAATTGAAGCTGCCGAAATTGAAGAACGTTATAAAGACGCGAAAATCTACAGCCCGGCAGAAAGCTATGCCCCTGGCACACGGGTCATTTTCCCGGCGATGGAATTCGCGGCTGCGGAAGTGACGGGAGTGCGGGACGGCCATAACCCCGAACTGGAGCATTTTAAAGTCATCGCAGTAGACTTTGGTGATGGCAAACCGCGCGAATTCGCGGCGGAGTATGGCCTGCCGCACCAACTGAGCGAAGAAGTCACCCACAGCGTCGCCGCGTTGATGAGCGACGACATGAACGCCGATCAAATCTTAGAGGATGCTGGCGAGACGATCATCGTCACAGTGGAAGTCGCCCTGCAAGAAGCGTCATCGTTGATGCGCGTTGCGCGGACGTGGTTCCCTGAAGAACTGATGCTGGAACTCAGCGAAGGCCATTTAAACTTGGCGGAAGCCGTGCTCGATATGATGGAAGGCGGCCCATTAACCCCTGAAGAAATCATCGAAAATATGGGCGGCCTGGACGAAAACACCCCGCTGAGTTTGCAGGTGTTTTCGCTCAATGCGGCGATGAAAAAAGACCGCCGCTTTGATGAAGTCGGCCCCTCCGGGCAGGTGCTATGGTATCTGGTGCGCATGGAACCGGACGGCGTGCAAGCGCAACCGGGCATCTTGCGCTATGTGCCATCACAATATGACCATAGTTTGCTGGATGCTAATGCGCTCCGCGTGGAAAAAGAGATTGCTGACGAATTGACCGACGATCTCCCGCTAGCCGATGCGCCAGAAGCAACCATTACCCTGATCTACCCGCACCGTCGCGCCGGGACACTCCCGCTCAACAACAAACTCCTGCCCATCTTCCCGACAGCCCAACGCACCGACAAAATTTACATCACCTTAGTGGATGCCGTAGACCAAGAGACGTTTGTCGGGTGGGTCGTGCCCCAAGAGCAATACATCTATGGCTTGCTGCCCCTGTATGAGAAGTACGGCGTGCCGGTGGGGGCGTTTATCAACGTGCGCCCTGGCGATGAACCCGGTCATATCATTATCGACTTCGCCAAGCATAGAGACCGCAGCGAATGGGTGCGCTTGTTCGTGCCGCGTGGCGAGACAATCGCCTTTGAAAACACCAAACGCCCCATTGGGGTTGACTTTGACGATCTGATGATTTTGGGCATTGATGAACTTGACGCAGTGGACGAACTGGCTTCTAAACTGCGTGGCCGACCGCTGCCGATGATCTTACGGGCGATCATCCCGGAGATTGGTAAGCTCTCGCCGCAAGGGGCCGCACATGCCAAGACGATTTATAGCGCGCTGAACGTCGTGCGCCGTTGCCCGCCAGGGCCGATCTTGGCGATGTTGGCGGCTAACCCCGACTTTGAGAACTTGGGGGATAACTACTGGCGCGTAATCGAAGATTAAGCGCAACGAAGGAGAAGTGTAATCATGGCTACACCGGGCAAACCCAGTGCTTTAATTAAGCCGACACAAAACACCAAATTCCACATTGATTATGATTGGTGGGCACGGTCGCGTGAGGATTTGCGTAGTTATATGCTTTCGCATTTGTCGATTGAAGTGCGCGAACGCTTGCAAAATGCGACGGACGATGCGTTAGTTGATTTTGTCGATCCTGAAACGGGTGAGGTCTTCCAATATGATGATCTTGACTTGGCGATACAAACTGCCGCTAAAGACCCAGACTTTATCAACCCGCAGACTTCGCTTGTGGATGGAGTCTTCCGTGTATTTTTGAAGAACAACAACACGCCGCTGTCCCCTAAGCAACTCTCACGCGAGACAGGACGGCCAGCGGCGACCATTTTAAAGACGCTCAGCGGCCAGCAGATTTATAAGGGCATACGCCCGTACCTGGCACAAGTAATGGAGAAAAAGCGGGAAGGAGCATGATTTGGGACGGGTGATTAATACGGATAACCCCGGTAAACGGCGCAATCATCAAATGCGCACCTGTGCGGAACTGCTGCGGCGGTTGAGCCAAAAGCAAGGCATAGACGACGACGGCAAAAACATCCTCGCACAGCTTGTCTTTTGCTTGCGGGATATCACCGACGGCATCGACGAATCCACAACCGCATGGGAAAAGCGCGGCTATTGGGTTAAAGTCGAGGAGTTTCGGCAGCGTTGGCATTGGACGCACGAGATCAGCAACGCGCTAGAGACGCTCATCATCAATGAAAAGTGGGATGATGTGCCCAAGGTGATGATGGAGTTGTTCCCCTATTTTAGTGACATCAAGGTGACGCGGTTCACCCGCGAAGAAAGCCTGTGGCAAGATGCTCATGCCCAACTTCTCGCGGAGCATGACGCAAGATAACTATCAAACCCGCCCTCATCAAGATGGCGGGTTTTTTCTTTGGGACGTTTCTGTCACGGTTTCGCAACGCAACCCCTGCTATACTCCCTATTGTCAATAACTTCAATTCATGAGGAGAATCAGAAATGTTTACAATTCGTAGAGTGGCCGTGGCAATCATTGCCATATTTACCCTAACGCTAACGCTGACTGCGGCAGCACAAGAAGACGCGACCCCCATCGTTGTAGGGGATGAAGTGAGCGGCACCCTGGCCGACTCCGTTGATAAGTACGCTATCGACTTGGTAGCGGGTGATGTCATCGTCATTGATCTTTATAGCACCGACTTTGAACCCGCCGTATCCGTAGAAGATGCAAGCGGCTTTGGTGTAGAATCCGCTTTTGGTAGTGATACGCGCTCATCGCTAGTGTTCATCGCGCCGGAAGACGGCACTTACTTGTTGGTCGCCGGTGAATTTATGGGCGAGACCAACGGCGCTTATACCATGCGTGTACGGGCTTCTCAACCGCTGGAAGCCGACACAGAAGCCACTGGCGACATGGATAACGGGCCGATAGCTTTTACCTTTACCGGTACTGCGGGTGCGTTGCTCTCTGTTTCTTACACCGCCAACGACTATGACGGCGAAGTTTACCTGTACGACTTGGCTGGCGAAACGCTGGCAAGTAAGACCGAATTTAGCAGCAGCGAACCGGCTGTTATGGAATACGTCCTGCCGGAAGACGGCACTTACGTGCTGGAAGCAGGCATTTGGTTTGCTGAAGAAGAAGCCTTCGGTACGTATGCCATCAGCTATTCAGAAATCATCCCGAACCCGATTGAAGTCGATAGCCCGGTAACGGTTGCGATGGCTGGCACAGCGCGTCAATACTACGCCTTTGGCGGCAACACGGGGCAGGTGCTGCACATCACCGCTGACAGCGGCACGACTGAAGATGTCGATGGCTATGACGTGGATCTGGTTGTCACTGGCCCAGATGGTACTGATGTCTTTACCGACAGCAGCGACGGCCCCTTCGATGATCCGGCGATCACCCGTGTGATCCTCCCAGAAGATGGCTTCTATCTGATTAAGATGATCCCGAACGACGAGAGCGACGAAAGCCAAGCCGGTGACGTGGTGCTGTCTGTCGAGACTGCCGAACTGCTGACCTTTGACGAAGGCCCGGTGACAGTTGAAGTTGGGTCAACCTTCGAGCAAGACGTGGTGCGCTTCACGGGGGAGCCGGGGGCACAATATCGCCTGACTGTGACCTCCGAGCGCCCGATTGTGAGCTTTACTGTGTCGATTGGCCAGTCCCTGTTCAGCTCCCGCACACTCACTGTGAGCAACGGCGACCAAGCCATCCTGGACTTCACCATGCCGGAAGACTCCGAAGCCGGTTTAGTAGATGTCAGTATCCGTCAATCATCCTTCCAAGACCCGACAAACTTTACACTGAGCCTGGAACCAGCCGGGTAGTGTGATAGGCGGGGTATCTGGGACACGGGAAGACTAACTGTGTCCCGACGATTCCCCTCTGTTTGGGGTGAGTGCAAACCACTCACTCCATTTTTGCATTTAAAATTGGATGTGATGCCGGAATGATTCCAAGAGCAGCTTGGCACGGCTAGGATTCTTGACGAAGTCGTCGGCATCCATCGGTTGGGTCAGGAAGTCGGTAAAAGCAGGGAGTGACTCCGGTTCAACATCATCGAGATTTTTAAAACCCATCGTCCACTCGCTAAAAGTCCGCTCTTCGATTTCCTCTTTGTAGACGGTAACGACATTCTTATGGCGCGTGTCGAGCTTTATACGCTCGTATGTGGCTTCTACCTTTTCAGCTTCGCCCTCTAAGGCTTGGATGAAATATCCATCACGATAGAGGAGCATTCCTGTGATGTTATCGGGTTTGTTATGGTGATGGCTGCTTTCAAGGATAGTCTTTAGCTCGTCTGCATTCATATCATGATAAGCTAGGCTTACATAAACAAGTGAAGTCAGTGTCATCATTACACCCTTATCCTTTTTCAATACATTCTTAATTATTTTCTGGGTTTTGTCCAATTAATATTTAATAAGTTATTTTAAAGACTCGGCTGAAAGAACTCAATATGATCTGAAAAACGGGGTTGTTTATAGAGGCTCAAAGTGGTGTAACGCCGGGTCAAGTTTTCAGTAGCGTCATTTTAAAAAAGTGTAATGGTTAAAATTATTTTGTTTAAATTGCCACATAAAAAACAGCAATCTTTGTGCAGATTGCCCATTAAATTTTGTACTTTTCGCATCCACGTATATCTTTGCTGTATGCAAATTTTCGATTATAGTGAGTAGACACCGCACATACGCCACATTTCGGCGTATACATCTCCAGGGGTTTTCTTACAACAATCTGCTTTGTTGGCACATATCCGTTGAGTGTGCTTGCAAGGAGCTAGGGCTTATGACCGACAACAACACTGTGACGTTGCAATCGTTGATTCAATTTGCTTTGCCGCTCGGAGCGTCCGTCGTCACCGGCGTGACCGATGCGACAATCTCTTGGTCGGTGACGGTACGGGCGCGGCCTCCGGCGTTACCCGACATCGCCGAGGGTGAAATGGCGTTGATTTCAATGGATATTTTGCGCAGCTATGACAGCCGGATGCGCTTGGAAGATGTGTTATTGTCATTGACGGAAATCGGCGTGGATACGGTCGCCGTCTGCGAGCCAATCGCCCAACCCGTGATTGAGGTTGCGCGGGACTGCGGCATTAACTTGATCTCACTCCCCGCAGATTCCAACCTCAGCACGACAGAACGCGCCATCAACAAGCTGATCGTCAACCAAGCCGCCCAACTTAACCAACGGGCGTTTGACATCCAGCGCCAATTAACCGCACTCGCCGCAGAAAACCGCGATCTCAACAGCTTATTGACCATCATCGCCAAGGCGACAGCCAAACCCTTGATCGTCCACGATGACGCGGGCGTTTCCATCGCGCAAGTTTACCCCAATGTCGCCCGGCGCGGCGGGAGTGGCCGCGCACTGCTCCAGAGCTTGCCCTATAGCGCCTTCCAGAACTGGCTTAAACGCGATGCCCCCATGAAAGCTGGTATCATCGTCCAGAGTTCTATCGGCTATACGACGGTGCTCAAGGTGGAGAAGCGCGTTGCCGGGTATTTGACGCTCGCGGATACCAGCGAAGAGATCAGCGAATTTGACGAACTCGTGCTCACCTACGGCGCGGAAGTCTGCGCGATTGAAATGGCGAAAAACCGCGCCATCGCCTCCGCCGTTGAGCAAGCACGCGGGGACTGGGTGCAGATGTGGTTAAGCGGCACCCCTGCCGATGACGACTTGCTCACGACCCGCGCCGCGCAAGCCGGGTTTAACGTCGAGTCGCCTTTTGTGGTGGCCGTCTTCCGGGCGACGACCCGCGCCGGAGCCGCCTTACCGCTGGAATCGCTTATCTCTTTGGTGCGCGATGACATGGCCCGCCGCAACCTTAACGGCGCGGTGGGGCAGTACGTGGATGTGATTGTCGCCTTGTATCCGCTGCACAGCATCGAAGACCCTGCGGAAAATCTGCGGCGGGTGCGGGTGCTGGTGGAAGATGTGCGCGAGCAATTGACCACGCGCACGCCGAGCGGCATCGTGTCCTCTGGCATTAGTCGCACAGCGGAAAGCCTCGAACGCTTCCGCACGGCCTACCGCGAAGCCAAAGACGCGATCAGCATCGCCGCCGAATTAGGCGAACGCGAAGCGACCACCTTTTATGGCGACTTAAAGCTGTATCAATTGTTGCTCAATCTCAAGGAAAAGAGCCTGCAATCCTTGCGGCGTTTTTATGATGAATCCTTGCGGCCATTGGTAGATCATGACGAGCGCAAACAAGGCGATCTCGTGCGCACGCTCAACGGCTTTTTTGAGACGAACGGCAATCTCGCCAAAGCCGCCGTTGATCTGGATGTTCATCGGAACACGCTTGTTTACCGCTTAGAGCGTATCAGCGAGTTAACTGGGCTAGACCTCAACGACGCGGACAATCGGCTTATTTTGCACTTGGCGCTGAAGATTCAGCGCGTGCTGGCGACCATGCCCGGAGGCGAATAAGCAATGCACACTTGGCTAAACTATCCCGAAACCGTCAGCACGCACAGATCGCCCGTGACGGTGTGCGTGCTGCGGGATTTGCTCAACGCACGCGGTTATGTGGACGGCGAAGCCCTGTATTATGTGGAAGATGCCGCCGGGCGGCACAACGAAGCGGATTGGGCGCGGCGCTCCCCGGCGGCGATTGATTTTCTACTGAGCTAATTAAACACCACTTTGATTTCCACGTCGGCTGCGGGGCCATCCAGGGCGATCACGTCAAAGTACAGCCGATAACGGGAGTCCACACCGATAACGCCTTGTGTGGTCCCTGGGCGGCCTGCGCTGGCCTGTGTGCTGACCGTTTGGCCGTTGTCCGTCTCAAAGCGGACTTCTGCCGCGCCTTCGCCAACGGTCACGCTGACTTGTACTATGCGTGTATCGTTGCGGAACGGAAAGAACGAGTCAAGCTCTAGGTATTGGCGCGTGTCGTCTTCTACATTGGGGATGGTCAGCGTACAATCGCCGCTGCGGTTCATGCTAGAGCAGGACTTTTGCACCGCGCCCGCACACCCGGCGATGATGAGCATCATCAAAGCCAATAGGCCAATCACTTGTTTTTGCATAATACTTGCCTCCTTAACGCAAAAAGCGCACGATGACCGTGCGCTTTGACTCTATCATACATGCGGTTATGAGACGCGCTTTACGCCGATGACCAATTCCCCGCCGAGATTTTTGAGGTCTTTCTCGGTTTTGTGCTCTGCGGTGATGTAACCATCATCGCTGCCGTTCATCGGCTGCATGGACGTTGCCAGCGTCTCCGCTTTGATGTGATCGGCGAATTGCTCGGCGGCAGCGGCGAGGTCGCCTGTCGCTTGATAGACCAATTCGATACGATCGTCCAGTTCAAAATCGGCGCTCTTACGCAGGATTTGCACGCGGCGGATGAACTCATTCGCCAAGCCTTCGCGCAGCAAGTCCGGCGTGAGTTGGTTATCCAGCGCGGCGATAACGCCCTTTTCTGCGAACACGGCGAACCCGGTTGCGTCTTTGACGGTCGTCTCTTTCTTGACCTCGACTTCTTCCGGCGTGACTGTATAGGGTGTGTCGTCAACGGTAAAGCTCGCGTCTTCCCCGCGCAGCAGCGTTTCCGCGATGGGCGCGATAACGGTCATATCGCTTTCACGCAGGTACTTTTGCACCTTCGGGAAGTCACCGCCGAACTTGCGCCCTAGCTTAGCCGGGATCGGGTTCATGTGATAGACGGTCTGCGGGGCGAGCCGTTCGACTTCATCATCGTTGAGCGTGCCCACTTCTTTAACGTTCAACTCGTTAGTGATGATGCCCGCGTGATGGCCTAGCAAGGCCGGGTCTGCGTCCTTGGGTAGCTTGAACTTGGCACTTGCTAGCGGTTGCCGTTGGCGGATCGGCATGACTTCGCCGTTTTCCGTGTTGTTGTTCCGCGCAGCAGACCCTAAGCTGACGAGATTTTGTACTGTTGCCATTTCTTTAAGCAGCGTTTCGTCGATCAGTGCGTCGTCGGCTGTCGGCCAAGCGGCTAAATGCACGCTATCCGGTTGCTTGTCGTCTACAGCGACGACCAAGTTTTGATACAAGGCTTCGCTGACGAACGGCATCGCCGGGGCGATGAGCTTGGCGACGGTCACTAGGCATTCGTACAGCGTAGCATAAGCGGCCAGCTTATCGTTGTCTTCTTCCGCTTTCCAGAAGCGATCCCGGCTTAGGCGCACATACCAGTTGCTCAAAGACTCGACAAAGGTCTGTACTGGGCGGGTTGCGCCGGTTACGTCGTAATTGTCGAGTGCTTCGGTGACTTGCTTCGTCAAGCGGTTGAGTTCCGCCAATACCCAGCGATCCAACGCCGGACGATCTTTTACAGCCGGGGCGGGTTTGGCTGGGGTCCAGCCATCAGTATCCGCATAGCTGATGAAGAAGCTATAGGTATTCCACAGTGTGAGCCAGAACTTCTTGACGATCTCACCGACTAAATCAACGGAGAAGCGGCGACTTTCCCCTGGGGGGCTGGCGGTATACAGATACCAGCGGAAGGCATCCGCGCCGTAAGTGTCCAGCACGTCCCAGGGGTTAACGATGTTGCCCAGGCTCTTGGACATCTTCTTACCTTTGCCGTCCAGGATGTGCCCGAGGCAGATGACGTTCTTATAGGCGGGTTGGTCGAACAGCATCACGCTGATAGCGTGCAGCGTGTAGAACCAGCCGCGTGTTTGGTCAACGGCTTCGCAGATGTAATCCGCCGGGTATTGCTGCTTAAACATCTCTTGGTTTTTGTGCGGATACCCCCATTGAGCGATGGGCATCGCGCCGCTATCAAACCATACGTCGATGACTTCCGGCACGCGGCGCATCGTCCCGCCTGACCCGGTGGGGTTCGGGAAGGTGATGTCGTCCACATGCGGGCGGTGCAGGTCAAGCTCGCCCAGGTCGCGCCCGGTGAGTTGCTCCAGTTCTGCGATGCTACCGACGCAGACCATATCCCCGGTTTCGTCGTCGATCCAGATGGGTAAGGGCGTGCCCCAATAGCGTTCACGGCCAAGCGCCCAATCTTTGAGGTTATCCAGCCAATTGCCGAAGCGCCCATCGCGGATGTGGTCGGGTGTCCAGTTGATCTTTTGGTTGGCGGCGATCATTCGCTCTTTGAACTCCGATGCGCGGATATACCACGTCGCCCGCGCCACGTACATCAGCGGTTCGCCCGTGCGCCAAGAGTGCGGGTAGCTGTGGCGGTAGGTCATGGCTTTATACAGCAGACCGCGCTGCTTCAGGTCGCGGCTGATCTCCGGGTCGGCATCTTTAAACCACATGCCGCGAAAGTTCGTTACCGCGTCGATGAACTTACCTTCGCTGTTGACGGTCATCAACACCGGGAGGTCGTTTTCTTCTCCCATGCGCATGTCGTCCTCACCGAAGGCGGGCGCGATATGCACAATGCCGGTGCCGTCTTCCGTGCTGACGAAATCGCCAGCGACGATATAAGCGTAATCTTTATCCTCTACAGGCAGGAAGGTATATAAGGGGTTGTAGTGTGTCCCTAGTAAATCTTTGCCTTTGTAGGTCTTGACGACGGTATAATTCTCCGGCTCGATCAAGACTTTTTCCACCAGGCTCTTAGCTAAGATGAGGCGTTCGGTCGCGCCTTCTTCTTCGCCTTGGGCGGGGCCTTCGACCTCAACATACTCGATGTCTTCGCCAACGGCCAACGCGACATTGCCCGGCAGCGTCCAAGGGGTAGTCGTCCACGCCAGGAAGTACACGCCTTGACGATCCCGCAAGGGGAAGCGCACAAATACGCTGGGGTCGTCTACGTCTTCATAACCAAGTGATACCTCATGGCTGCTTAATACCGTCCCGGCATGGGTGGAATAGGGCACGACCTTATAGCCCTGATAGATCAGGTCTTTGTCCCACAGTTGCTTTAAGATCCACCACACCGATTCAATGTAATCATTGGTGAACGTCACATAGGCTTCATCTAGGTTGACCCAGAACGCGATGCGCTCCGTGAGCTTTTCCCAGTCGGTGATGTTGCGGAACACGCTATTACGGCATTTCTCGTTGAACTCCGCCATGCCATAGGCTTCGACTTCGCTTTTGTGCTCGATGCCGAGTTCTTTTTGCACGGCGATCTCTACAGGGAGGCCGTGCGTATCCCAGCCGCCTTTGCGCAGCACATAGCGCCCCTGCATGGTTTGGTAGCGGGGGAACAAGTCCTTAAAGGCGCGGGCTAAAACATGATGGCTCCCCGGCTTGCCGTTGGCGGTGGGGGGGCCTTCGTAAAAGACGTATGTTGGCGCACCTTCGCGCTCTTTGGTTGTGCGCTCGAAAACGCGCTTACGCCGCCATAAGTCTAAGATGTCGTTTTCAAGATTAACGATGTCAACATTTGGGCTGACTTTTTTAAACATGGTCGCTCCTTGGGCTGATGCAAGTGGGTGTTTGGTTAAGCGTAAACAGTAGTCCCATCAGGCGCAATCAGCCGCGGGGTGAGCGCCTGACCTTCACTCACGGCCACGGGGGCACCTCCTCACATTTGATCTGATCAACATGCAATCTATTATGACGTAAAATTGGTTTTAGGCATAGGGCGTTGGTTCTTGTTTGCCGAAATATCAGTTGCCGTTTAACATAAGGAAACAATTTCTTTGTTGATAAAGTTTTCAGGAAAACTAGCGTGGCCTACTTGTTTTCAGGGTGCATGGGTATCTTCAGTGGTATTTTGTTTTTATTTTCTGGAAAAGCCTAAGGGGCGTTATGCCCCTTTTAAAAAATATATATGTACGAGTCATTCGTAAAGGATAAATACATCGTGAAAAGAAAGATTGTACTTTTGTTAAGTGTGTTGCTGGCTGTTTTTGTGCTGGCTGCACAAGCACAAACTGGCGAACAGATCCGTGATCGTGCGGTCGCTGTCGCCGTGCAACATAACCCCGCCTTAGCCGGGTTAGATGTCTTCTGGGAATGGGAGGGCTTCTTCCAGACCAATGACGGCTCTCTGGGTTGTCCATTCGTCACCAGCTTTGACCTGGGTTATCCGGTAACGCCTTACCGCGTGGAATTGGATTATGGTGATTTTGGCTTTTATGTCATTTATGTGTCGTCAGACCCCAACGTTAACGTGCTGTGCGAAACGCCCGACGGCGTGACCGAGTATGTCAACGAAATTAACTACCCGGATAACTGGAACGTCAGCACGACGGCACGCTGTACAGCGTCGGCCTATCGACGTGGGTCCTCGCCCATTTACTTAGAGCCGGATGCCAGCAGCACCTATGTCGGTGACTTGAGCAACGTAACGTTCTTCCCGGTGGTGGGGCGCAACAACGATACAAGCTGGTATCAGCTAGACCTGGGTGCCCAACGTGCATGGGTCAACATCTATGACGTGACGCTCTCCGGCGCGGGTTGCTCCACCATCCCGATCACCAGCCAAGTGAACGCCGCGCAGCCGATCCAAGTACATGCGACGGTGCCGCAGGGTGGCATGAACCCCAACGCGATCCAATGTACGCTGGCGGCCACATATGCTAATATCCGCTTGTTGCCGGGGCTGTCACAGCCGATTGTCGGCCAAGCGACACGCGGCCAAGCCTACTACGTCTCCGGTGTGACAGCAGATAACGAATGGCGGCAAGTCGTCCGTGCGGATGGCTCACGCGGTTGGGTCAATCAGTCAGTTTCCAACATCAGCGGGCCAGGCTGCGCTACTGTGCCGACCCTTAGCGAGACGATCGAATCACCACCAGCGAGCGCCTGCCCGTTCAACTTTGACGGCTACTATGCACCGCAACTGCTACTCAACGCCAATGCGCAGGTTATTAACCCGGCAGGCTTGAACCTCCGCTTGACCCCAACGCCGGATGGTGATGAATTAGGCCGCTTGGATCAAGGGTCAACGGCGTTTATCGTCGGTGGGCCGCTGTGTGAAAATGGCCGTGTGTGGTGGCAGGTGCCGTTTAACGATGGCTATGCCTGGATCGCAGAATCCGACTTCAACGCCGAACAGCGTTACCTCAACCCGCTCGGCACGTATACCACCATCCGCTTTGCGGATATTGCCAGCGAAAACGTGGCGGAGATTGGCCGCGTGGAAGCAGGCGGTAGCGTTGTGGATGTGGCCTTCACGGGTGATGGGTCGCAATTTGCGATTGCTAATGGTACCGATAACGTCGTGAAGTTCTGGAGTACCGCAGACGGCGAGACAACCCCGCGTATCCTGAGCCATGATACCGGCAGCCCGATGAACTTCGTAGACTTCCAAGAGGGCGGCGACTTGGCCGCGACAGGCGATGCTTTTGCTATCGTCAACATCTGGCAAGGCCAAACCATCATCCAGACGATGCAACCGGACTTTGTGCCGTACTTTAATAGTGATGTCGATGTCCGCCCGGATTGGGCACAACTGGCGATTGGCGGCTGTGCCGATGGCGATATGATCGCTGGCGGTTGTACGGCAGGCGCGGTCTTCGTGTATAATATCGGCGATGGTAGCTTGGCCGGGCGCATTGACGGCTTCGCGGCTGGTGTGCGTGACGTAAGCTATAGCCCCGACGGTAGCACCTTGGCTGTTCTGGCCGATGACGGCACCGTCACCGCCTACAACGCGGCCACCGTGAGCTATGATCTGGCCGGTGCGACAGGTAACGCCCTGGCTTACAGCGCGGACGGCGCAAGCCTGGCTGTTGCGGCCTGTGCGCAATACGCCGAGAACGGTGTGTGCGCGGCGAGCAACGTCACCGTGTTTGATGCAGCATCAGCGGCAGTTCAGACGACCATCAACGGGCCGACCGATGACATTGTGAGCTTGGCTTACAGCCCGGATGGAACGATGCTTGCCATTGGTAGCTACGATAACACCGTCCTGGTTTGGGACGTTATCGGCAATAAGCCGCTGGAAACCTTCGTCGGTTTCGTCAACGGTGTAGCCGAGCTTGACTTCTCCCCGGATAGCACCAAACTCGCCGCAGGCGACAACGCCGGGATCATGATCTTGTTCAACGTCGCGGTGCAATAAACTGCATAGACGCGCATAACGATAAGCCCCTGTGTGATCTGCACGGGGGCTTTTTAAGTAACTACTCAGCCATGCCCGCATCGGCTCAAAGCCGATGGCTAAACAAATGCTTGGAAGCCCATAAATCGGCTGTATACAATGATATTTCTCACTAATTAGCCCGTTTACGGGCTTTGCGTTTAGCTAGTCCCCGGTTTTGAACCGGGGCAGTATGCTTGGTTCTACCGATACGAATGCCATTTATGTAGAAACGTAAATAAACACGCACAGGTTATATGAGATTAGTTGAGCATTAAGATTTTAAAGAATTGTTGTAAACCTTAAAAATAAATTTAGAATTAAGAATATTGATTGACTTGATTGATAAATGAGTGATAAGCTGTTTGCAATCTTCACGGCTGTTTATAATATTTATACTCTGTGTGTGGGAGATAAATAGGTCAACGACCACCCGCTGAAGCGGGTAGCTTGCGGGAAACCGTAAGCCCATGTTGACCAGCCTCAGCCATG
The DNA here is from genome assembly GCA_034437635.1 of Anaerolineae bacterium. Classification (GTDB taxonomy): domain Bacteria; phylum Chloroflexota; class Anaerolineae; order Aggregatilineales; family Phototrophicaceae; genus J038. Next base: position 30,312 of record DAOTTT010000337.1, read on the forward strand.
CCGAAGGGCAAGGGCTACGTTACGGGCGAATACATAGGCACGTCGGGGTGACGCTCCAGCTCCGAC
>DAOTTT010000338.1:0-7779 GCA_034437635.1 Anaerolineae bacterium
GACTTAGCTAACTGGCGCTTTGATGTTGCCTATTACACGGCCATCCTATCGTTCTTGTGGATACACTATTACCACGACCATTTCTTGTTTACCGATTTTGAAGCCCTAGACGGGGCCTATTACAAGATCGACCATTAGAAATTTGAAAAAGACCGGAAATCAAACCCCGGTCTTTTTTTATGGGAAGCTCTCAGTCACCCATTGCATTGGATCAACAGCGACTCCATTAACCCATAGCTCCCAGTGGAGATGTGCGCCGGTTGCGCGTCCTGTATTACCCACCGTGCCAATGATCTGCCCACCTTGCACAAAGTCCCCGATATTGACTAAACGCTCCGTCATATGAGAGTAGTTTGTGTAAACCCCCCATCCATGATCGATAATGACCGAAATACCCCGAATATTGAGGGTGTCAGCCAGGACAACGCGCCCTGGTGCTGCCGCTAAAATAGGCGCACCCGGCGCAGCAGCAAAGTCAGTTCCGCTATGATAACGGTCAAAAGCACCGCCATTATACGAGCGTAAAGTCCCAAAAGGCGCATTCATTGCAGCCGCGGCAGGCAAGCTCATTGTGCCATTGTAGTAACGATCTGCTGTTGTACCAGATGTCACATTACGGAGGATACTGAGTTCGTTTTGTTCTACCCCTGGGGCGAGTAGTTCTGCGCGGTCGGCTGGAATGCTGATCTGCTGGCTGCCGTAATTGCCATCTGTTACTTGTATGTTCAACGGAATAACGACGGATTGACCATCGTTTTGATTGATTGTGATTGTCATCATATAGATGCCGCTTGGTTGCAACACATCCACCGGTAGGAATGCGACTTGTATGAGTCCGCCCTCTAAATCAAAGAATCGCACCTCACGTTCTAAAAACTGGCCGGTGATTGTCGCCGGAGATTGTGTGCTGATGTGTAATCGGCTAGTTTTGCCTGCCCTTAACGTAAGCGGATCCAGCGCAAAGTCTGTGATGAAAGCAGGTAATGTGCTGGTGTCATCAGGCGAGATGACTTCTGCTTGCGGAATGGCTAATTCTTGTCCAACGTCAATGCGTGTGCCGATCAAATCGTTCTCTTCTTGGATTTGGGCGACTGTTACACCATATCGTTGAGCAATGTCATTGAGCGTATCCCCGCGTTGAACGACATAGACCAAGCCTAAATCTGGTGCTTCTTGTGCAACTGGTGCGGTATCTGCCGTTGGAATAGTGATTTGTTGTCCAATAGCCAGTTGATTCGGATTAGCCAATTGATTAGCGCCAATGACAGCATCAAGTGAAATGCCATATGCGTTAGCAATGCTCTGAAGATTTTCGCCGGGTTGAACGGTATGTATACGATCTGCTACTTCCGGTTGCGGTATGATTCCGTTTAATGGGATAATCAGGCGCTGTCCTACCGCAATATTACCTAGGTTAGTAATGCCATTTGCTTGGGCGACTTGTGTGGTTGTTAAGCCGTAATTCAATGCGATGCGAAATAAGTTTTCACCGCGCTGCACAACATGGATAACAACGTTGGGGTCGTCCGGGATGACATCATCTTGTGCATAAGAAAGGCTTGCGACTAAAAAAAGCAGTGCCAAGAGCACCGCCGAAAACTTAAAACCATATTCCTTCATATGACCATCATCTTGAAACTACTGATCAAAATTTAATTGATCGCCGATCTCAACACGGTCTAGTATATCAGGATTTGCCTCAATAAAGTACTGTGCGGCCTTTTGCGGCGCATAGGACAACCGCCAGGGCTTGGCTAAAGTTTTATCCACGACAACGCCTTGGCTGTCTAACCAAACCACACCAATAGTGAAGCGCATGAACATCATGTGGATGCTCGTGCCGATAACGGACTCGTTGCCATAGACAAACAGTAACCCCTCCATCGGCGGCAAGCTCTTGACGAACATAAGCCCTTTTAAGCGGCACCAATGCGATGCACACCATTTAGCCCGCGCAAGGACAGGTGCACCTGTCCTTGCGTTCGTGAGTTCGCGCCAATTGCTCATGGGATAATCAGCGTTTGACCGATGAAGATCAAGTTGTAATTGGTAATGCCGTTAATAACTGAAAGTCGTGTGATCGGCACCCCAAAGCGAATGCTGATGAGATAAAGTGAATCGCCGGGTTGTACAACATAAATTTCAGGGTCTGCTGCTGCCTGTGTCTGTTGCGGCGGTTGTGGGCTAGTTGTACCTGGGATCGTCAAGATTTGCCCGGTAAAGATCAGATTCACATTGGTGATACGGTTGGCTTGTGCTAATGCTCTCACTGTCGTGTTGAAGCGGTTAGCGATGCGCCCAAGCGTGTCACCTGGTCGCACAACATAAGTTGTGCCGGGTGTTTGAGCGATAATCTGATCTGGTTGCGGTTGCTCATCGTAGATGATTTCCGGCGTGTTAGACGGTATCGGTGTGCTAGATGGTATCGGCGTAGGTGATGGCGTAGACGTTGCCGGTGCAGCCAACGGAATAGGCACAATCAACGTTTGCCCAACGAAAATGATGTTTTCTTCGCCAAGCTCATTGACTTGGTTAATCGCTTCGATCGTGCTGCCATATAGGGCTGAAATCCGCCCCACTGTGTCACCACGGCGTACTGTGTGATTCAACGTGTTCAAGAAGTTGACACTCTCACCGTCATCATCATCACCCGGACCAACCTGGATGGGCGTGTTGGTCGGCAGTGGTGTATTCGCTGGCACATCGGTGACAATAGCTTCTGTTGCTGTGGCCTGTGGTATGCTGGTGGGTGCCTGTGTACCTGTTGGTAACGGCGTATTAGTTGCTACGGGTGTGTTGGTAACACCCTCACGGGTTGGCGTGGGGTCATCTTCAGGATCTTGTGTAGGTGCCGGCTGGTCTGTATTGGTTGATGGCAGTGTGTTAGTTGGCGCAATTGTATTTGTCGGCGCTTGTGTATTGGTTGCTGCTGTTGTCGCTGTGGGTTGCGTAGTGTTAGTTGGTGCAGTTGTGCTCGTAGCGATAATGCCACCATCATCACCATCTGTTGCTGTTGGTTGCGGCGTACTCGTAAACACAACATTGCTGACGGTCTCTGCAAGTACAGCGTCATCAAGGTAGATGTATGTGTTCAATGCCGGAAAGCCGACTGTAGAGCGTACCCATACCGTCACCGTATCGGACGTGGCAGTCGTGATGATGCTATATTCACGATAAGCATCATACTGATTGCTGATTGGAATAGACCATTCAATATTAGGGCTTTCTGGATTTTCTCCGCCCGATGGATCAATACCAACTTGAATTGCCACATCACCAGGATTTTCACTGATTTCGCGGTCATCAAATGTTGATGACCAGATATAGGCATAAACACTGAATCGAAGTTCTGTGCCCGATGCAATGCCGCTTACTTGCTGGTATACACCACCATCGTGTGCCCAAAAGGTATTATTATAATAGAGTTGCGCGTTGCTGCCGCTGCGTACCCGGAAGTTGTCGCGATTAGAGTCATCTATTGAGACACTCTCCGGTGCGGCTGGCTCATAAACTGGTGGACGGTTGCGCCATTCGTCATCAGTTGCCGGGTTGCGATCAATATGCCAGGGCTGCCAACTTTCGGCAACAAGTGGCGCAGGATCACCCGCCCGCGAACTAAAAGGCGTTTCAAACCCTGGGTTATCGAGCAGGTTCTCGTTCCCTTGGCCGAAGACGGGTAGAACAACAAGTAAAATCGCAAAAAAGGCGAATAAACGTAATTTAGATAACATCGTTAGCAATTTCCCCCGCATGAGATGCGATGAATAACTGATGCACAGTATAACTCAACCAGAGAATCAACGCCAAGCGAATTATCATTGTGCGATGTGATATACTATACTCAGTGATAGAAAACCGAATAAAATGTACTGTCAACGACCACCCGCTTCAGCGGGTGGCTTGTAAAAGCCCATGTTGACCAGCCTCAGTCTGCTTTGCAGCCTCCGTTACGGGCGAATGGATAGGCACGTCGGGGTGACGCTCCAGCCCCGACACTACCAGTAGACAATCTGTCAGTGGGACGGCAGTCACGGCAAATGTGCCGCGTGGACAAGTTCGGTTTTCAAAGAACCAGCGCAAAGCAAGCCCGTGTGCAGAAGAGCTTTCAAACGAGATACATGATGAAAGCGATTGTGACGCAAGGCAAGAAAATCGGTACGTATATCGGGCGGGTAGCGGTGCGAAGCTCAGATAGTTTCAACATCACCACCCGTACTGGAACGGTGCAGGGCATCAGCGACCGCTACTGCACTCATCCACACCAATCTGACGGCTACAGTTACAAGAAAGGAGAGGCGCTTTCCTCCACCCACTGAAGCAGGTGGTTTCCGCCGCATAATTTCGATGAAACATACGATTGTCGGCGCTTGCCGCATTGATTTTTATCTACCCGGTGTTGCTTCGCTTAAGGAAAAGCGATCAATTCTCAAGCCCATGCTTAAGCGATTAACAAACACGTTTAATATCTCCGTAGCAGAAGTTGACCATCAAGATGTTTGGCAATCAGCCGCTATAGGCATTGCAGCCGTCAGCAATAACACGCAACAAGTCGAACAAGTTATCAAAAATATAATCAAGTGGATAGAAAAACACTTTCCTGATGCCATGATAACCCATGAGGACATGACGATATACTAAATGCGATTACATGAATATCAAACAAAAACTTACTTAGCACAGTCAGGCATTCCTACAGTTCAAGGTGAGGTTGCTTACACCCCGGATGAGGTAAAACACATCGCTGAGACGATCGGCGGGCGTGTTGCGCTCAAAGCTCAGGTGCTGGTCAGTGGGCGTAATCAACAACGTGGTATTTTATTCTCTGACTCCCCTGATGCCGCATATAACTTGGCTCAAGATCTATTCATGCGCCAGATTTACGGTATTCCTGTCAATAAAATTTTGGTTGAGCCGGCGCTAGAAGTTGACAACATCTTTTACTTGGGCATCAGCCATGATCGCAGCATTGCACGGCCTGTATTAGTGGCCTCTTACCAAGGTGGTAGTGGTATTGAAGAAGCCGTCTTTTCTGATCCCACTATTGTTTTCAGAGAGACCATCGACCCATTTATTGGATTGCGGACATATCAAGTGTTGCGTATAGCGAGCAATTTAGATCTACCACGCCACCTCTATCGCCGCCTCGATCATATCGCACAGGGTATGTATCAATGCTACGTAGATATGGATGCGACGTTATTAGAGATCAATCCATTGGCCTTGACGCAAAATGACTTGATTGCTTTAGATGCGAAGATGATCGTCGATGAAAATGCGCTCTTTCGTCATCCTGACTTAGAAGCTGTGCGCGATACAAGCACAGATACGCCCTCAGAGATTGCCGCCAGAAAAGCCAACATCATTTACATCCAGCTACAAGGCCAAATCGGCTGTTTGGTTAACGGTGCGGGGTTGGCGATGGCAACAATGGATGTGATTAACCTTTATGGTTCTAGTGAGATACGTCCAGCAAACTTTTTAGATATTGGCGGCGGCGCGGACGTTGAGAAGATCCAAAAGGCTATGAAAATTGTTTTATCGGATAAAAATGTCCGTGCTATTTTAATTAATATCTTTGCTGGTATGACACGTTGTGACGAAGTAGCAGCAGGGATCATCGCAGCGCATGAGGCACAGACCGTCGATAAGCCTTTGATTATCCGCTTCCAAGGGACAAAAGCACAACAAGGGATTAAATTGCTGCAATCTGCGAATTTGCCCAACGTGACGTTCGTGACAACTTTGACACAAGCTGCACAAAAATCCGTAGAAGCCGCGCAAAGGGCAACATCATGACGATACTCACACAAGACTGCAAAGTTCTCGTGCAGGGCATCACAGGTAAGCGAGGCCGCTTCCATGCGCAGGAAATGGCGCTATATGGTACAGAAATCGTCGGCGGCGTGTCGCCCGGTAAAGGTGGCGAATGGGTCAATGGCCTGCCTGTATTCGATAGTGTTGATTTAGCGGTAGAAATGACCGGTGCGAATACTAGCGTTATCTTCGTGCCACCGGCTTTTGCTGCGGATGCGATCTTCGAAGCCGTAGATGCGAAAATTAAGCTCATCGTCTGCGTGACGGAGGGCATTCCTATGTATGATATGACCCGTGTTTATAATCATCTCAAAGACAGTGAAAGCCGCTTAATTGGGCCGAACTGCCCTGGGATATTTTCTCCTGGAACAGCCAACATTGGGATTATGCCGTCTTTGATCGGCTTGCCCGGCAATATCGGGGTGATCTCTCGAAGTGGCGCGTTAACTTATGATGTCGTCAATTCACTGAGTAATCATAATCTTGGGCAAAGCACGATTGTCGGTGTCGGTGGGGATCCTATTGTCGGTACAAGTTATCGGGAGTTGTTGGATTTATTCGAGTCCGACCCTGATACAGAGCATGTCGTGTTGTTGGGTGAAATTGGCGGTCGCTTGGAGGTAGAAGCAGCAGCATACATCAAGACGCACATGACCAAGCGTGTAGTGGCGTTTATCGCTGGCCGTACAGCGCCTACAGACCGCCGTATGGGACATGCTGGCGCGATCATCCAAGGTGGCATAGGCACAGCGGAAGAAAAGATTGAGGCACTACGTGATGCTGGTGCCAGAGTGGTTTTTAACCCTGAAGACATCGCTATGCAGCTACAACACTAAATTCTGATGATGTGCTGCCGTAAAATCCAACCTTGTTGTCCATCTGGCAGTACAAAGCGTATCCAATCGCCCCGTGTCTCTACAATGCGGAGTTCTGCGGCGGCGTAAAGCTGGTAGATATTGAGGTATTCCTCGCTAGGACCACTGTAAATATCAGCTTGTAGGACAGTGACAATGGCTTGAGGGCGTTGATAATCGCTATATTGACGGCTGAAGAATAGCATGGCGCTTAAGATTACAATAATACCGCCGATAACAAGCGGCACACCCAGGTAATTGCGCCACTGTTTGCGCCATATCCAGATTGCGCTCAAGCTAAACCACATTGTCCAAACTATAAGTGCAAGCATGCCTAACTCAGTTAACGTCAATGTAGTGTGTGTCGATGAGGCTAGGCGATCAATCCAAAATTGCTCATCCCCTTGGAAATCTGCTCGTAGTGCCCGCACGCGCATAATATTAGCGTTGATCGCTGTATCACGCGGGGTGAGCCGTTGAGCGCGTTTATAATGGACTAACGCTTCACCTAAGCGTCCGGCTTCAAAATAAGCATTACCTAGATTGAAATGTAGGCTGTCGGACTCCAGACCTTCTAACAGCAGGCTATTATATAGATCAATAGCAATGGCATAATCACCGTTATAATAAGCTTCTTCAGCTTGTCGTAAGCGATCTTCATCACTGCCTTGAGCTAACGTCATAATCAGAAACAATGTGGTTATGAGCTTTATCATGATGCCCACCCCCGGTCAATATCGCGTAAAGTCGTTTTTATATGTGTGATAAGGCCGTCTATATCAACGGATAAGTCAGCGGGCACATAAGCGATATGATCGATACGGTTAATGATGTCTTGTAAGGCTGTCATATGTTTGAATTCTGCTCTGACTTCAGCAATGGAGGCATCACGCTTATCAGCAGCATATTGATAGATAATCTGCTTGATGGCTGTAATTTCTTGGTGTTGCCTTTTGACTTTATTTAACCTTGCAAGTGCATTTTTTAAGGCTGCTGCAAAGCGTTGATGCTTCTTGCGCTTTGCAGCATATATGCTGAACATCTTTGCCCCTATTACACCGAGTACGCTTATTGGGCCGATCAACCATATCCGCCAGAATGTTGTTGTAAA
>DAOTTT010000339.1:0-6320 GCA_034437635.1 Anaerolineae bacterium
CGTTTATCCACTGGCATAATAATTTCTTCTTGCGGCATATACACATTGAGTGGATGATTGACATCAAAGGTAACAGCGATTTCTTCAATTAACTCTTGGAAGATAACGATAATATTTTGTCGGGATGGATTGAACTCCAGCATCCCTATTTTTGCCTTGTTCAGTAGCATAATATCATCAAGCAACCTGATGATAAGCCTAATCTGACGATAGATTTTATCAATGTGATGATCGAGGCGTTCTTGGGTCATTTTATCCCGATACATGTTAAGCAGATCCGCCGAACTGCGGATCACGGTCAACGGCGTGCGGAACTCATGTGACATCATCGACATAAATTCTTGGCGCATATGCCCAAGTTGTTGCTCATTTTCAAGCTGTTTGCGCAATTCAGCAGCTTTTTCGGTTTCCGTCAGGTCTTTAACGAGCGCGATAATGGACTGTTGGTTGTTATACGGTGTGACGACTGCGTTAATCTCCACGCTGACCAGTGCGCCATCCAAACGCTGTACGCTCATACGGGCATTGGTGAGTTTACCTTCTTCCAGCAAGTACGCGATATAATCAGTATAGTGTTCATACTCCTCGTCAGGAATACAATCAATGGGGATCATCCCAGCGTATGGATCGAAGTCATCGCCGCCGATCATGTCGCGCCAGATGGTATTGGCATAAAAAATGTCTAACGATTCCATAGAATGGACGACCACCCCCACCGGCACTTGCTCCAAGATGGAGAGGTAGTTGTTTTCGCTGTGTCGCAGCGCATCTTCCGCCTCTTTCAGCGCGTGGATGTCGCGCCCAACGGACTGGATGCTCACAACCTTATCGTTTTCGTCAAGGATGGGCACGTTCGTCCATTGTTGCCAGCGTTCTTCCCCATTGGGCTTGCGGGTAATCTGCTCTATGGTCTGTGTCTGCCCGGTTGATGTCACTTTCTGGATCGCTTCGCGCACGCCGGGCTGATATTCTTCCGCGATAAGCTCGACGAAAGACTCACCGATCACATCGTCCTGATGAATACTAAAGTAATTGAGATAGGCTTGGTTGACGAAGGTCATCGTCCAAGTAAAGGGGTCAAAACGACAGACGAGATCCGTCTGCGTCTCGACAAGATCACGATATTCTTTTTCTCGTATGGCAAGCTGTTCTTGCGTCTCATGAACGTCAGTCGTATCCGTGAGGATGACCAACACGGACGGGCGATCTTCATGGTTAATCGCCCGTGAGTTTAACTGCGTATAGCGTTTGCTACCGTCCATTGTCTTAAAGTTGTACTCAATCGGCGGCGGCGGCACACCGTCAAGGTCATTTTGTAAGTAGCGAAACTGCTCATGAAAGCGGCTTTGCATCTCCGGCTCCAAGTGGTTCTGGATGAGATCGTTGAGCGTATCTGTCGCCATATTGAAGTTTAACGCGGTCATAAATTTTTGGATCTCGTCATTGGCATAGACGATTTTATATGTACCCAAGTCAACGATATATGTGCCGACCGGGATCGCATCCAAGACGGTGTAATAGCGATCATCCGCGAGACGGCGTTCTTCAAGCTGCTTCTGGAACTTTTTCTTCGAGCAGTTCAACGCGCTTAATAGACGTTGATTTTGGAATTGAATCATAAATAAAGCGATACTGACGACGATCAGCGTGGTGAATGTCTCGCTATCCGCAGCACGGAGGCCGCCAAAGTGATGTTGCATAACAAACCTCGTACTGATGAGAGTCAGCAGCGTAATTATCAGCAAGCCCCGATATGACAACAATATCCCCGCCATCACCACAATCAGCAACGGCCAAACGACATTGAACACATCCGGTGAGCCAAACATCAGCACGGTAATTATCAACCAACTGAAGCCGACCACCGCCCGCGCCGTTGTGATGACATAGCCCTTCTGCAATAACCATAAAGCCCCAAACTGTAGCAGTATGGTCACCATTCCAACGAGTTTATCAATAGCATAAGGAGAAAGGAGGATAAACCCAATGCTAGAGGCAAACCCCGACACAATGATGATATGCAGGATTAACGCACGGTTTTTAAGCTGCTCATTGTTGATGTTCGGCAAACTGAGCCAATAACGAAACGTATCTTGCATAAGCCTTCTCACAGTTTGATAGCAGGTTTAGCTTCTATTGTAGTTTGCGTTTTATGTATCTTACACAAAGAAAGGATTAACCATGCAAGGCATTATTAGCTTAACCCAGCTACAGCGTGAGCTGGGGCTTGCAGCGGGTGTTGATGTCGATCATCTGTTGCATGTCATTAGCGCGGCGGAGGATGGTATTACCCGCGTAACTGGGCGACGGTTTACGCCACGCATCGCCGCAATCATCCACTATCCCGATACCCCCACGAGCGTGATTTTAGATGATGATCTGCTAGAACTCTCGACGATTACCACCAGCGACGGCGCAACACTCAGCCCGGCGGATGTGATGCTGTTGCCGTACAACGACCAGCCCGCATCCAGCATCCAGTTGATCGACCAGACGCTATACGACGCGGTGACCATCAACGGCGTTTGGGGGTGGCATGACGATTATGCTGCCGCTTGGCGTAACAGTGGCGACACTCTCGGCGGGGATGTGCTGGTCGTGGACAATCAGCTTATTGTCAGCGATGCAAGCGCGGCGACCGTCTACGGCGATGCACCGCGCTTTCAAGTCGGGCAATTGATCCGCATCAATACGGAAATTATGCAGATTACGGCCATCACCGCTGGCACACCGGACGACACGCTCACCGTGCGGCGGGCAGTCAACGGCTCGACATTGGCCGCGCATGGTGACGGCGATCTAATTGATGTCTATCATCCCCCGGCGGATGTCGTCCAAGCGGGGTTGCTGTGGGCGGCGTGGTTGTACCGTCATGCAGACGGCAACCGTCATGCAGACGGCGCAGTGAATGCCATACCCACAGCCGCCATTGACCGCTTACAGGCTTTGATCCGCTATGCGTTCTAGCCACATGGGGCGCGTCATCACAAAGGAAAACGTATCGCGGATGCTGTCATCTATGTGTAGGCGCATCTCCGCACGGAGGATGCCCTCTTGCACGTAGCCGCACTTCTGTGCGACCGCCACACTCGCGCCGTTTTCCGTATCCATGCGGATGTTGACGCGCTCCATCAGGCAATGCGTAAAGGCGAAATCCGTCAGCCCGGTGACGACTTCGGTCATAATGCCCTGCCCGGTGTAGCTTGTACGCATCCAATAACCGATCTCACAGCGCGGGATGATCCAATTGACATAGTGCAAGCCTGTCATGCCGATGTAATCGCCGCTGGCCTTATGGATGATGGTGAACCTAAAATCTTCTCGTAAGATGTAGTGTGCATACGACCGGCGCATTAACGCTTCGTTTTTTTCCTCATCGGGTTCATCCACTGCCCAGCCGAGCCACTGCGCAATCTCCGGCTGCGATTCACGGGTGACAGCGGTAATTGGCGCACCATCCCCGGCGCGGGGAATGCGCACGATGCAGCGTTCCGTCTCGAAAGCATCCGGTATATCAAGCAGAATAGGCGTATCCACCTTAGGCATTAGCTTAACGCCACCGTCTCACGGATGACCCCGGCGCGGTCATGCCGGGCGATGAGTTCGATTGAGCCGCTATCCGGCGCATGGATGACCCATTCGGCCTTAGCGCGGTCGGGTGTGCCACTGCGGATACCCCACCCGGTATAAAAGGCCGGGGTGGTGTTGCGCCCTTCCAGTTGACCGATGTCTTGACGGGGTTTGCCGCTGCGTAGGCTTGCACCTTCCGGCAATGTAACCTCCGTGATGACACCGCGCACCACTTTTTGCTCAAGGGCTTTATGGGTGACGTAACTCGGCAGCCAGCCCGTATTTTTGACGACCCATTGCACATGGTAGTTATCCCCACCCAGCGGTGTCACCGTAAGCGTGTGTTGCTCTAGCTTAGGCGAAATCAGCAGATGCCATACCAACCACTCCGCAAATGGGGCGATCTCATCTTCCAGCAGATGTGGCGGCGGGTTGCGCCAACTGTACAGCACATCCCAGCCGCCAAGCTCTACTTGGCCGAGTTGCGGATGCGCGAAGGGATACCAGCCAATATAGCCTTTGCCGTCGAGCTTTTCATCGCTCCATTTGAGCATCTTCAAGTCATCTTCTACGGGATGATCGCCAAACCATTCGACATACTTGTAATCGGTGATCCCGGCTTGGCGTTGCGGGGACCAGATTTCGACCGTCCAGCCGAACGCGCCGCGCTGCTCATACAGCCAATCGTCAAACACACCCGTGATGACCTCTTTGGGGTCATACTTAAAATCATGGAAAACGGAAATATTCGGGTATCCAGTGATGGCCGTGCCTTTGTCGCCGATCTTTTTGTAAGCGCGTAAATCCGGCACGGGGAATTCGCTATCGGCTTTGGTGCCATACGGACGCAGCAGCACCCCGCTCCAGGTGTGGAAGGCGATACCGCCGGTAATGTTCGGATGGCTGACGATGAACTCAACCAGGGCGCGGGCTTCCGGCTCGCTGGTGGGGTACGGCCCCGCGCCGGGTTGCTCGCCTTCCGGTCGCCAGTTATTGGGGAAGTTGCGGTTCATATCCAGATTTTGCTTGATGCCCTGTGCGGGCATGATCGCGCCGTCATAATTGTTGATGATGCCTTCCGGCAGGATGCGGTAATAGGTGCCGCCGGTCTCGGCGGGGTCACGGCGGATCATCAAGCGCGGTTCGTCCGGGTGCGGCTTCCATGCGCCGTCCGGGTCTTCAATGCGCATCAACAACATACGCCCGTCGCCGTCCACGTCGCGCTTTTCCAGGCCGGGTTCTGGGTCTTCATCGTAGGGATACGGGCGCGTACTGGAGCGCACAATGCGCGGTTCGTCCGCCAGCGCCCACTCTGCGCCGTCGGGGTTCACACGCGGGATCACGTAAAAAGCGCGGGTATCCAACGCACGGGTGATGTTTTCATCGCTGCCGTAGGCGGTCGTCACCGTGTTGATGAGATATAAACACGCGCTCGACGGCGAAACCTCACTCGCATGGATGTTGCCATCCACATAAAGCGCGGGCTTCTCCGCTGCGGGGCCGGTTTTGCTATTGGTGATGGTCAAGCACCAGATATCACGGCCTTCGTAACTCTTGCCGATGCTTTCCAGCGTGACCAGATCGGGGAATTCGTCCGCAAAGCCTTTGAGGATCGCGGTTAAATCATCATAGCGATAATAGCGATCAAAAGAGACATCAGGCATAATGTTTTCCTAAAATTTAGCGGTCAAAGATGCCTTCTATTGTACGCCCCGCATGTGTGCGGTGCTACTATCCAACCAATTTTGTCTACATCGGCGTTAGCCGTATTTCGTGGAAAGCAAATCCGCCATGAGCGCGACTAAGGTCTCCGGTGAAAAATCTACGACGCTTTCCAGCCCTAGGTTGATAAACATCTGCCCATAGCCAAAGGCCGTGACCATCATCACCCACGCCACCCGGTTAGTGATCGTTTCATCTGGGATGAACCGCTGCAACGACTCGCAAATCTTACGCTGTGCAAAGAGCATCCGCTCGTGGGCTAGGGTGCGTTCGTCGTCGCTCATGTTGGGGTACTCCGCAGCCAACCATCGAAAGCGCCCCATCTGCTCACGGTTGGCGCGGCTGCCGAGCTTATGCCCAAAGTGAACTAACAACTCGCGGAGTGTGGTCGCCTTCTCGCTGCCTTGTAACGCTTCTTCAAGATCGGGCATGTGGTCTTCCAGCACGGCCCCCAACAGCGCCCGTTTGCCATCTTTAAAATGATAATACAGCGCGGCTTCCGTCACGCCGACAGCTTCCGCAATTTGACGAACAGATGTCGCCGTGTAGCCTTGCTTCTGGAAAAGCTCGGCGGCAACGTCAATGATGGTTTCGCGGCGGTTGGTTCTCTCAGTCATTAAACAGCCTTTTAGGGGTTTACTTAACGCTCGTTAACTCACAGCGGAGCTTAATGCAAAGGCTATACGGTGTCAAGCACCCATTGAAAAAAGTTTTCTACATCCGGTATACCCGCCGCGATAAAATCCGCCGCTTGCAGCACAGCATCCGGCGTTTCGTCGGCCTGTACGCCGAGGCCATAAGCCACACACTGCCCCGCCTCGCGCAGATCACGCGCTGCGTTGATCGCGTCAATGTCGGTGGTGTCATCGCCCAAGTAAACGGCAGCATCGAGCTTGTATTCCTGCACCAATGCACGAAAGGCCGTGCCTTTGTTGGCCTCAACCGGCGGGCGGATCTCAAAGATCATGCGGCCTTCAAATACCTTGAGATTATGGCGGCGTTCGATCTGCTGCATGACCGGGCGGAAC
>DAOTTT010000340.1:0-1830 GCA_034437635.1 Anaerolineae bacterium
GGACGCGGGTTGTATGGCAGTGACCGCATCTATAAGCGGCTCAAAGGGCAGGGGATAATCTGCTCGCGTAAGCGCGTTGCCCGCTTGATGCGTCAGCACGGTTTGAACTCAAAACGGCGGCGAAAAGTGCGTCATCGCACCACCGACAGCCGCCATAATCGCCCGGTTGCACCGAATTTGTTGGCGCGTGATTTTCATGCGGATACGGCCAATGAGAAATGGCTTGGTGACATTGTGGGCATCTGGACGGATGAGGGCTGGCTGTATCTGGCGGCCATCCTGGACTGTTTCTCGCGCATGATTGTCGGCTGGGCGATGAGCGCTCATCGTGACGAAAAACTGGTTGAAGATGCGCTTCTGATGGCCTTAAAACGGCGTAAAATTCTGCCCCAAAACGGGCGGCTGTTGCATCATACAGATCGCGGCAGTCGGTACACCGCCAACGACTATCTCAAGCATCTGAGGGATCATGGTATTGTGCTTAGCATGAGTAACAAAGCCGACCCTTACGATAATGCCATGATGGAGAGTTTCTTTTCCACATTGCGGGCGGAATTGACCGATTTGCAGGCTTTCAAAAACCATGACGGCGCGCGGGTTGCCATTTTTGACTTTATCGAGGTATTCTATAATCGGCAACGTATTCATAGCTCGATTGGCTACCTCAGCCCGACGGAATATGAGGCCCGTTTTCCACCCTAATTTCTCACATTTGACTCTCCACTAAAACGGGTACAGCCCAAAAGAACCGAAGACGGGCAAAGATCTTTGGTTGACCGTGAAACCGTATGTCCGCCAAATCCAGGCGGAAAACGGGGTCATCATTGTGGATGACAGCATCGCGGAAAAACCACATACCGATGAGAACGACATCATCGCCTGGCACTACGATCACACGAAAGGGTATAGCGTCAAAGGGGTCAATTTCATAACTGCTCTATATCACGTTGACGACATTTCTTTGCCTGTCAATTACTGTTTGGTGGAAAAAACCGAACGTTATACCGATAAAAAGACCGGAAAAGAGAAGCGTCGGTCGTCTGTCACCAAAAATGAACACTATCGCCAGATGTTGCGTCAGGTGAAGCAGAATCAGATCCCATTCCGCTATGTTCTTAATGATGTGTGGTTCGCCTCGGCGGATAATATGATGTTCGTTAAGTATGATCTTGAGCGGGATTTTGTGATGCCCCTCAAGACTAATCGCAAAGTTGCCTTGAGCCTCGCGGACAAAAAGCAAGGTCGTTATGAGCGTGTTGATGCACTGGATATCGCACCGGATACCGTCTTGACCATTTATCTGGAAGGGGTCGATTTTACCCTCCATTTGGTCAAGCAAGTCTTCACAAACGGAGACAACAGCATCGGCATCCTGTATCTGGTCACCAGTGATGTTGACCTCATCTACGACGAGATCACCACAATCTATGGCAAACGATGGAACGTGGAACCGTATCACAAATCGCTCAAGCAGAACGCATCGCTAGCGAAGTCGCCAACTAAGATCATGACCACGCAGAGCAACCATTTCTTTGCGTCGATCTGTGCTTATATCAAGTTGGAAATGCTCAAAGTCACTACAAAAACTAATCATTTTGCACTCAAGGCTAAGCTCTATCTCAATGCCTTACGATCTGCATTTCAAACTTTAGATACCTTACAGCCTATTCGACTGGCTGCGTAACGTCAGTCACTAAAATGTCCCTCAAGACAAGAATATCATCGTTAGATGTAAGTGGTTGTTGACTACCACTCTTGGAAACCCTTGCAGTCCCGGTTGAAAGCCCGATAATTTCCCCTCCATTAGGAGCTTCTGCTGCACAGGTGTCA
>DAOTTT010000341.1:0-4623 GCA_034437635.1 Anaerolineae bacterium
ACTTACAAAGTAACTACTCAGTTAAAGCCTATATCCCGCATCGGCTCAAAGCCGATGGCGACATTAAACGTTAGGAAGCCCGTAAACGGGCGGCGCATACATGCGCTGCAATGGGCTAGCCCCCGGTTTTGAACCGGGGCAGTAAGCAAATCAGAGTATACCTGAGTAGTTACTTTTCCAGAGAATAAACGCTTCGTGATGTGGTGATACCTTTGCCCTCACCCCCTGCCCCCTCTCCCGAACATGCCTTCGGCACTGGGAGAAAAACGCTTTTGTAAGTCCCTCTCCATGAGGGTGAGGGCAAAATGGCGTTTTACTGAACAGCTCATTATTTTCTTGGAACAGCCTAAGCTGATTTAGACAAAGCAGTTGTCTCGGACGAAATGCATCATGGCGCTAACCCCGGTGGGATCACGCGCCAGATCAAATAGAGATCGAACAGCAGCAACAACCCCGGCACGAGCGCCGTTAACCAGGGCAGGCGTTCTTGTAGCAATAAGCGCCGCCACGCATCTACGCCGAGCGCCAACAAAATCCCTAACGGGATCAACAGCGTGAACATATAGCGTCCTTGGTATTGCTGGAACTCGCTATTGTAGTAGGCATACGCCAGCACCGCGAGCACCATCGTCAGTAGCAGCAAGCCCCACGTCGCTATTTGCGCGGGGTGACGTTCATGCTCCTGTGGCTTGCGCCACCAGCCCACGCCTAGACCGGCGACAGCGACGGCCAACCCCGCCGTGATAACGGCATACCAGCTTTCGCGCAAGGGCAAGGCCATCCAGCCGAACTGCCCCCAAAAGCTGTTGAATGTCGTCCGCATAATCTCGCGTAAGTAACCGCCGAAGCCGAGCGCGTCAATGCGCTCTGCGGTGCGTGGCTGCCCGACCACAACGGCATCATGCGCGGCCAAACCGAGGAAGTCCGGCATCCCGTATACGCTGATATTGCGCAGCCACCACAGCAAGCCGAGCGTCAACGCGGGGACGAGATACAGCGCCACCCGCCGGATGAATGCTGCCGGGGTGCGCTCTGTGCTGTGCCACCAATGAATGACAATCGCCAAGCCCGCGATCCCGGCCATGAAGTAGGTCGTCGCCTTGGTAATGAGGCCGATCCCGACGACAACGCCCAATAACCACGTTGGCACGCATCGCCCCGCAACTTTTTCGCCTTTAGCATGGGCGACGCTCAAGAATAAGCCCACGCCGACGATCGCCCAGGCCAGGCTGTCGTTATTCACAGAGGCGAGGATGTGCAGGTGCATCGGCTGGAAGGCGACGAAGCCCGCCGCCGCGACCGCCAACCCTTCGCGCTCCGGGTAGAGCAAGCGCGTCACGCCGTAGGCGCTCCACAGGATGACCACACCCCACAGCATCGAGACTAAACGCAGCGCGGTGAGGTTGCCATCCGTCAGCGCATACACCGGCGCGGATACGATGTAATATAGCGGCGGTTGATGATCTTCGTATTCAATTGCCCGGATGTCAGCTTGTGTTACGCCGTCGAAGCGAGCCGCTTTATAAGCGTCCAACGCGACGCTATCCCAATCGCTGGGTGCAATCACCGGGATTTCCCCGGCGGCGACCTGTGCGATATAACTATAATGAGCGGGTTCGTCGGGCGTTTGCCAATCCGGGGTACGCACGGCGAAGACCCCCGCGATAATGACATACAACCCGGTTAAAATCAGCATGTACAGGCGCATTGCGTTCTCCTTGCTTAAACCGGGGCAAGCGTAGCGTAGGCCGCACTTTAGGGCTAGAGTCAGTCTTGCGTGAATGCCTATAATCGTCTAAAACGTACAGTCTAGCAGAAACACTAAAAGGAGAAAATGCGATGCAAAAGTTAATCAGTTTGTTCATACTCACGGTGATTTTGGCGGCGTGTGGTGGGGGGGACGACCCCGAAACCACCATCGACCCGGACGCAACCCCGGAGATCATCCCAGTCTCCGCAGCAGGGCCGCAAGTCCTGTTTAATGTGCAGGAAACGGGCGATTTCTTCGTGTTGGTGGCCGGTGCCGCCCGTGCAGAAAACGGCTTTAATGTGACGGCAGCGAGTGGCGGCATCACGGCGATTACGATCGTTATCGACACGCCGGACACGATCACAACGGGTAAGTTCAACTTGCTCACAGGCGAACAAGGCACTCGTATCACAATCCCTGGCGCAGACGACAACCCCATCACCTGTTTTATCCCTGCGGATGCCGCACCAACGATTGATGTGGTTGATATAACGGATGGCGTATTTGACGCAGAGTTTAGCTTTGTGGCTACTGAATGTACCACTGATGACACGTTAACAGTTAGTGGAACTCTCACTCAGATAACAGTTGGCTAAATCGCTTTAAAAGCTATTAACATGAGCATAATTCAAGTTTTACTTATGTTATAATTTCGGTAACTACTCAGGTAAGGCTGTTCCAAGAAAATAATGAGCTGTTCAGGAAAACGCCAGGAAGCCCGTAAACGGGCTGTATAAAATAATCTTTCGCGCTGCTGAATAGCCCGTTTACGGGCGGCGCATACATGCGCTGCAAGTGGGCTAGCCCCCGGTTTTGAACCGGGGCAGTAAGCAAATCAGAGCATACCTGAGTAGTTACTAATTTTAACCAGTGTGAGTGCAAAAATAATGATCGAAAAACCCCCTGTTTTTATTGCGTTGTTAGCCCACGAGCTGCGTTGGAGTATCGTGCGCCTTTTAAGCCAGAGCGACCGCCGCGTGAACGAGTTTGTTACGGCATTAGACCAACCCATGAACTTGATTTCGTATCACCTCAAGCAATTACGTGATGGCGGCTTAGTGGGTACCCGCCGCAGTGAGGCTGACGGACGGGACATCTATTACAGCCTGGAATTAGAAACACTTCATCAGCGTTACACAGAGATTAGTCACATGCTGCATCCCGCGCTGCCAGGGAACCACCATAACGCAAAAGCGGGGGATGCAGCAAATCGCAAGCGCATCTTGTTTGTCTGTACGCACAACAGCGCCCGTAGCCAGATGGCCGAA
The DNA here is from genome assembly GCA_034437635.1 of Anaerolineae bacterium. GTDB lineage: Bacteria > Chloroflexota > Anaerolineae > Aggregatilineales > Phototrophicaceae > J038. The sequence goes on from DAOTTT010000341.1 coordinate 3,019, forward strand.
GCCTTGATGAGACAGGCCGCCGGTGACTTTGTGGACGTTCACAGCGCCGGGAGTCACCCCACAGTCATTCATGTGGACACCATCCGCACGATGGCAAAGTATGACATTGACATCAGCCAAAAACGTACATCCCATGTTGAACTTTACTTGAACGAGAATTTTGACTACGTGATAACCGTCTGTGACCGGGCGCGTGAGGTCTGCCCAAGGTTCCCACATGGTAAGCAATTGCATTGGGGCTATGCAGACCCGGCAGCCGTGCGCGACCCGGCCAAACGCCTGGAAGCCTTCGAGAAAACTGCCCGCCGCCTAAAAACTCGCATCGACTTTTTCCTATCAGAAGTCTTACAAGTTACAGCACTGTAATATCGAGATGATCTTACGGTTAATTGGCGCATTTGTCGGTAAAATAGAACTATAGCGTAATCGTAAGAGAGGACAATGGCATCATGCCCATAGAGGTTACTTGGGAAGACGATAAAAAAACCATCATCCGGCAAAGATTTACAGGTGTTTGGGTCAAGGATGAGTTCGTAGCATCCACCAGCGAAAACTTTGAGATGATCGAGTCTGTCGGGCATCCGGTAGATGTCATCATGGATTTGACAGAAAACGAGACAAACCCGCTACAGGCGCTCAATATCTTCACCACAGCGCAATCACTCGATAAAGTAACCTCATTGCACCAGCGGGCGGTGGTGATTGTTGGGGCGAATTTGGCGGTTGAACTGGCGCTCAAAGCGGCGCGGCGCATCGCTCGCAAGGCTGCTGCTAACGCTTATGTCGCCAAAACGGTCGAAGAAGCCCACGAGATCATCACCAAACAGGTGCGTGCATCATAAATTGATTTCGTAAATCCTCAGTTTGGCGTTACACTTTTTATATCGTGATGATATGTAAGGAGGTTTTGTAATGTCCATTGATGTGTATTGGGATAACGACGAAAAAACGATTATTCGGCAAGATTTTGCTGGGAATTGGACGAAAGACGACTACTTCGCGGCGATTGACGAAAGCTACAAAATGTCGGAAACTGTCAATCATCCGGTAGATACCATCATCGATATGCGGAATAACACGACAAACCCCATTCAACTGATGAATATTTTTTCTACAGCGAATAAGCTAGAGTCGCACGTATCGGACAATCAACGGGCTGTGGTGATCGTCGGGGCGAACGTCACGATTGAATTCGCCTTGCGCATGGCGAAGCGCATTGCCAAACGCGCCGCAGAAAATTCGCACACGGCCCGCACACTAGAGGAAGCCTATGACATTATAGCGAAACAATAAGTCAACAGTTTTGCTAAAGCCCGTGATAGTAGTACATTACGTGGACAGCGTAAAGCCGGGTTCTACACTTAAAAGACCCAAAACCAGGGACTGATCGAAGGATACACTAATGCCTGTTCATATCTACTGGGACAACGAAGACACTAAGACAATCGTCCGGCAAGATTTTGTTGGTAAATGAGAACAAGCGGATTTTGCCGAAATGGCGCAACGCTTCCGCGAGATGTTAGCTAGCGTTGACCATACCGTTCATCTCATTATGGATTTTAAGGATAACGTCACGAACCCGCTTGCGGCGATTAGCATCTTCAA